>QNFC01000068.1 GCA_003645395.1 Gammaproteobacteria bacterium | reverse complement strand
GGACCATCGAGGGTCAGGTCCTGCACCTTAGCCAACCGTTTGCGCCCTTTGTTGCTGTGGTACTCGGGCAGTTTAGCGTTCGGGTGTACACCCATCACTTTATCGAGACCCTTGCGCGCAAGGCCGTTCTTATTTACCGCATTCACTACCTCTGTCACCACCGGAATACCGGCAAGCGTACCCACCAGATCAGTACTGGACATCAGTTTATTTTTAAGCGGTGCACCGTTGGCTTTGAAATTGGCCGCCTTGGCCCGCAGCATTAAATGGGGGAAATCCACGTTCCACTCATGCGGCGGCACGTAGGGGCACTTGGTCAGATAGCAGAGGTCACACAGGTAGCACTCATCCACGACTTTGGAGTAATCAGCTTTATCGACCCCATCAACTTCCATTGTCGATGACTCATCAACCAAATCAAACAGCGTGGGAAAAGCCTTGCACAGACTCACACAGCGGCGGCAGCCGTGACAGATGTCGAAGACCCTTTCCAGCTCCTCATTGATCGATAACTGGTCGTAAAATGACTCTTCGCGCCAGGCTAACGGATGGCGGGTTGGCGCTTCGAGACTCCCCTCGCGGACCCCTTGTGTCGACATCTTTTTTTCTTCCTAATTGACTCTGGACAGGTCATGAATTGTAGCAAGATGGCGAGTAGTGGTTGCGCCCCTGTCACGATGACATCACAACCCTGGTTCGATAAACCAAATCAACACTGGACATCACGGCAGTCGCCGAAAATAATCTCTAACCCAACAACCAGTCTGGAACATCAAAAAAACAGCCTGGCAATCAAAAGAAACTCACCCCTGCAGAGACACCCACGGAGATCCACATGTCAGTAGACGCAGTTCGGGAGAACATTCTCCAACGTCGCACCATCAAACCGATGCAGTACAGCGACCGCTCCATCGATAAAGACACTATTGATGATATTCTGGAAACGGCGCGCTGGGCACCGACTCACAAACTCACCGAACCCTGGCGCTTCGCACTGTTTGCGGGGGCCGGTAAGCAGAGCCTGGGTGAATACATGTCCGGCTGGTACCGTGATAACACCCCGGCGGAGAAATTTCAGCAGCAGAAATTTGACCGTTTGCTAACCGTACCGCAACAGGCCGGCTGCGCCATCGGCATCGGCATGCATCGCGACGAAGACGAACGCCTGCCTGAAGAAGAAGAACTCATGACCGTGGCCTGCGCCGTACAGAACATGCAGCTAATGGCGACTGCTCACGGCCTGGGGACTTTCTGGTCCAGCGGCGCGATTGCCTTTGCCCGCGAAACCGCCGATTTTTTTGGCTTTGACGAGCGCACTCGCGGACTCGGGGTGCTGTTTATGGGCTATCCTAACTGTGACTGGCCCACCAGTGACCGTCGACCCATGGACGATAAAATCATCTGGCACACTTGATCCAGGCTAGTCACTGGTCGTGGATTTAGGCCATCGCGGGGTCTCGCCAATAGCCGCGACCCCGCTGCTTTAGATGCCCTAAAGTCGCTACTTAATGCGAGAAATCATCGCCGACAGGGGCGCCGGTTCATTCTCAGCGTTAACGGTGGTGAATTTGCCACCACCCACGGCCTCTTTGTTACCCCAGCTCCAGTTAATATACTCACCCGTACTACGATCGTATCGATGCTGAATAATCTCGGTCAGTGAATGACAGCGCACCGCCAGCTCTACCGAATCGTCGGTCAGCGGATAAAGTTCGTGGGCAATCCCCGGGGCGGAGAAATCGACATCCCCTGCGTGCATCGTCACTTCATCAACTTTGCGTAATACGATGTCACCTGTCTCTTCATCTACCGAATCCCGCACCCAGTGCACCAGGCGCATGTCACCACGCACCTGCACGTTCACGGCCCAACAATTTTCATGGTCGTGAGGTTCACGATAGCCAATTTCCTTCGACTCAACGCCCATGATGCCGAAGCCTGGTTGCGCGTTGCTGCCAAAAATATCTCTGGAGGTTTTCAATCCCTGCAACGCATCCGCACGCACATCCGGATTTTTAAACGCCTCCCTCATCAGCGCCATGATCTGCGCCGGCACTCCTTCGCGATGAGGATCGTCACCACAAATTCGCCTGGCTTCTTCAGCCATCTGCTGAAACGCTGAGGATGTTTCAGCCTTGTCAGTTGGGTTATTCATTATTCACTCTCCATTTATATAAGAATTTTTATAACAACATCGACGGGCCAGTTTAAGAGGCTTCGCACGACTCCATCGAGCATTTTTTCACCCTCCCTAAACAGACCAAACGCCTAAATTCATCTGGCAATCTAGCGAATCTAGCACCATGTGGATGAGCAACCCCAACCCAACATAACGTGTTTTAAGGTAACAGGCTAACAGACCATAGATTGCTAACGGCAGCCAACCATGCAACGGATGAAAACCGATGCTACACCGGGCGGGGTCATAGATCGGCGACGCCAGCAGATGGTCCAGATCTACCACCATGGTCGCCATCATCACCAGATAAGCATGAAGCCACCGTTGCCGAAAAAACACCCAGGCAACCACCCCGGGAACGACCAGATGTAACGCTAAGTGAAGAATGCGATGCGTCCCGGTATCGAGCCTCTCACCAGGCTATTTATTGCGCTTGTCCCGCACATAGACCGCTTTTGCATTCGCCGACCCGATAGCCCGAGATTCAATATCAAACAGTTTGGTAGCAGTCATTAATTCTCTTAGCCGGGTGTAACCGTAATTACGCGGATCAAATTCAGACGACTGCTTGGCAAGGTTACTGCCAACTGGACCCAGTTGCGCCCAACCGTCATCGCCGGCGGAGGCTTCCACCGCATTGCGCAGTAGACTCACCAGCCGAGTGTCCTGCTTTAACTGACTGCTGGTTTTTTTAGTGATTGCTTTGGTGTCATCGCTCTTTGCTCGCAGCACCTCGGTGTAGATAAATTTGTCACATGCAGAAACAAACGAAGACGGCGTCTTCTGTTCACCAAAGCCATAAACCAGCAAGCCTGACTCCCTGATTCTCGATGCCAGCTTGGTGAAATCACTGTCGCTGGAGACAATGCAGAAACCATTGAAGTTGCCAGTGTAGAGCAGGTCCATGGCATCGATAATCATTGCGCTATCGGTGGCGTTTTTACCCTTGGTGTAAGCAAACTGCTGCATTGGCTGAATCGAGTGATCAAGCAGTACTTCTTTCCACCCTTTCAGGTTAGGGGCGGTCCAGTCGCCATAGATGCGCTTCACACTGGCAACGCCGTAATTAGCGATCTCCGTGAGCAAGCTGTCGACGATGCTCGGCTGGGCGTTGTCGGCGTCAATAAGAACCGCTAATTTGTCAGTGCTTTCCATTATTTTTCACTCAATTAAAATTCGACAGGCGCGCTGTATTTCGTCAGAATCGGCTTTACCCATTTGTTAATCATCGTTAATCAACGCTATGGCGACCCGACTGATCTGCTTCGCCAAATTAACAAGCCGGCTATCCCAATCGGCATGAAACTGATCAAATAGTACTCTACGTTCAACACCCGCCCGGTCAGTCAACTGAAGCACTGCTCCGGCAATGTAATCAACCTGGAAATCACCTGCCGTTGGGTCGCGATCCTGGGTCATTGATCGGGCGAGCTTAAGTGTGCTCAATCCCCGGTAGTACTGTTCCAGTCGTTCGACAAATACGGCACGATCATTGAGTACCCCCAGCTCGTCCTGCAAACATGTCAGTAACGGCAAGAGCGGGGTTACCTGCTCTACTGCTCCCCGTAGCGGCTCCAGAATATAACGCAGCCGCTTTGCTGCAATCCGGGCTTTATGATTTTCAGCAACATCTTCAGCCGTCTGGATAAGCCTCAGGTAGTGTAATAGTTCATCGCTCTGGCGTTTGATCAGATCACTAGTGACCAGATTAAAACGAACCGAAGCATCACGAGGCGCTTTTAGTATTCGTTTACTCAGCTTTTTGGATGTACTTGCCCAGCATTTACTGATCGCTGTTCCATCAACCCCGGCAACGGGATCGCTGGCATCCAAAGTACGCAGATTAACGACCACCGTGGCCAGAATCTCGGCTGAAATACCCGAATCAACCTGCTCAGACTCAATCCACCCGACCAACACTTCCAGGTCTCTTGCCTGGTTTGTGCTACTAGCCAGCGTACTGAGCTGGCCGCGTATTTTCATACCAGGATCAAACTGCGGTCGGTAAGCTCGCAACAGGGTTCGTAGTCGGCGCAACGCTACCCGAAACTGGTGCAAGCCATCTTCACCACCCTCTCTAAGGACTTTTTCAGCAACCGTTACTGAGTGAATTTTAGCGCTGAGTAGCTGCCACAACACTTTGTTTGCCGTCTTGCAAATCGGCAGTGCACCCGGCTTCGTTTTCCGCTGTTTACTCATGCTTGATTCTCACTAGCATCAGTGACCATTCCGCGCCCTGGTTGAACGGCGCATTGAGTTAAAACTGATCTCACGCTGCAGATTCCGGGGGTGATAACGCCGTGGCAACAGGGGATCCCTGATCTGGCGATGAGCCCCCCTCCAGGTGGTGTGGAATCCGCCACAGATGATACGAAACCCGGCGTAACCAACGCACTCCTTTCAACTGCCTGCTACCCATCCGTGCATCAATCCATGCCGTCGCTACTTGCGCCAGGATTTGTTCACGAGCCGTCTCAGAGTTATCTGCTATTTCCTGCCACAACTCATGAGCATCCGTGTCAGGCTGAACATCTCCCCGCTCCAGAGCGTCAGCCAATTGCCCGGCCCCTTGAGCAACGCGTAACCCCCACTGCTGCAAAGTCTTATCCTCCGTCGTTGCGCGCGCCCGCTTTGCCTCATCACAGCGATCAACCAGCCGCGAAACGTGATCCATCATATGCATCAGGTTTAGCTGCTCCGTCATCAATTCCTGACTCTCTTCAGGAATGCGGATTTTGTCGGCGTATCGACGCGTTGCTTTCAAGGCGTTTTCCATCTCTCTCAGCGAATCGGTGGGCGCACCAACTGATTCCGGTTGTAGCAGCCCTGCAATTTGCCGCAAACAGCTGACGCCGATTTTAGTCAGTGTCGCCCTTAAAGCCGCTAGCGCCGTTCCCGGCTCAGACAATAACGCCGAGTCAAGCCGCTGTATCAGCGGCTGTACTTTATCAGGGACCAACCTCACCATGCCGGCAGCAAAGCGCTCTGTAAACGGCAATACCATCAACACGCCCACCGTATTGAAGAGCGTGTGGAAGCCCACCAGCGCTAACTCTGCGTTGCCAGTGGCAAACCCGGTTGCCCAGTGATCGAACACATAAACATAGGGGGCCAACAGCAAAAAAGCCCCGGCGCCGGTCATCAGGTTATAGATAACATGGGAATAGCCGGTTCTACGTGCAGCAGCGGAGGCCCCGATGGTTACCAGCGCAGCGGTGACCGTTGTACCTATGTCCATGCCAACGACCAACGCTGCCGCCTGACCAAGCTCGATACTGCCCGTGCTTACTGCAACCACAGCAGCGGCAACCCCAGCGCTGGACGACTGCGTAACCACCGTTATCGCCACACCTATCAAGACAAGTTTGAACCGCCCCAACCAATTATTGTCTGGAAAAACATCAGGCGTGATCACCGTCTCGAGTCCCTGCATGCCCTGCTGCAGAACGCTAATACCAATAAAAACAAGGCCAAACCCGGCCATGCTCGACCCAATCGAGCGCCAGCGACGATGGGCGAACATCCGTAATAGCGCACCTGCCAGCACTAGCGGAAAAGCCACCTGTCCTAGCTGAAACTTGATACCAAACAGGGCTACCAACCAACCGGTAGCCGTCGTACCAATATTGGCACCAAAAACGATTCCGAGCGCCTGCGAATAACTAAGCACCCCGGCACCGACAAACCCTACCGCCACCACGGTTGTCGCGCTGGACGACTGCAACAGCGCGGTGGCCACGGCCCCGGTGACCGCGCCAGACAAAGGGCTGTGAGTATAGCGAACAAGATTACGCCGCAGCGCTCCCCCACCCCAGCCGCGCAAACCTTCAGTCATCACACTCATACCGAGCAGCAACAACCCAAGCCCACCGGCAGCGTCCAGAAAGCTCAACAACACGGCGAGCACCTTAAAGAGGGGGTTAAAACCCAAGCATACCTGCTTCTGGCGACACAGGTTGCCTGGCTAGTCAGACCACCGCGGCAGTATGGAAATAAAACAAAACGAAATAGTCGCCTGATCATATTGATGATCTTTACCCGTTAGAGCCAGCCTGAGTGTGTTAACAATACACCTCACAAACCACTTATCAAATGACTCGACTCAGCCATGTTTGAATCCGCAGAACTCGGCCACAAAATCAGCAAAGAAGTCTATAGCCATGAGGAACCGCTGCTACGGGAACAGCTATTAGAGTGCCAGTACGAATTATTGGCCGCGAAACGGTTTCCGGTATTAGTAATCATCAGTGGTGCGGATGGTGCTGGCAAAGGCGAAACCGTTAATCTGCTCAACGAATGGATGGACCCTCGGTTGATCATGACTGAGGCCTTCGATGCGCCCAGTCAAGAAGAGCGGCAACGCCCCCGGTTCTACCGCTTCTGGAACACCCTGCCACCAAAAGGTCACATCGGCATTCTCTTTGGTTCCTGGTATACCTCGCCCATTGAGGAGAGGGTGTCCGGCGACACTAAAACCGTCGAACTCGATGCCGCCATCGAAGAAATTGTCCGTTTCGAAAAAATGCTCACCGATGAAGGCGCATTAGTACTGAAGTTCTGGTTTCATCTCTCCAAAAATCGGCAGAAAGCACGCCTGAAAGCACTGGAGGCTAACCCAAAAACGCGCTGGCGGATATCTGACACGGAATGGGAACAATTCAAACACTATGACAAATTTCGTCGCATTTCCGAACACACCTTGCGTAAAACAAGCACTGGCAACGCCCCCTGGATAGTCGTTGAGGGCACCGACGCTAACTTTCGCTCACTCACCGTTGGTCAGACCCTGCTGAAAACCCTGCGCGCACGACTGGGCTCGCCTGACTTGCCCTCAGCCACGGCTAACCTGCCACCAATTTTCGCACCGGTGGACAATCTACACCTGCTACAGACTCTGGATATGAGCCAGGTAATGGCCAAAAAAGAGTACAACGCCGAGCTGGAAAAATGGCAGGGCAGGCTGAACTCATTATCACGGCATCCAGAGTTTAAGAAACTCTCGGTGGTTTTTTTGTTTGAAGGTAATGATGCTGCAGGCAAAGGCAGCACCATTCGCCGGGTCACCCAGGCATTAGACGCTCGCCGTTATCAGGTCATTCAGGTTACCGCACCGACGGATGAAGAACTCGCGCAACCCTACTTATGGCGATTTTGGCGACACCTGCCAAAACGCGGCTCGATCACCATATTTGATCGCAGCTGGTATGGGCGGGTGCTGGTGGAGCGGGTCGAGAAATTTTGCGCGGAAACTGACTGGATGCGCGCCTACGCCGAAATCAATGACTTCGAGGAACAGCTGATAAATCATCGCATAGTGGTGGTGAAATTCTGGCTCGCGATTACCAAGGAGGAGCAACTAGCCCGCTTTAAGCAGCGCGAAGAGACCCCACACAAACAGTTTAAGATCACTGCTGACGACTGGCGAAATCGCGAAAAATGGGACCAATACGAACACGCCGTGTGTGACATGATCGACCGTACCAGCACCGAATATGCGCCCTGGCACGTGATTCCCTCCAATGACAAGCGCAGCGCCAGGATTCAGGTATTAAGAAGCTGCTGCGAGAGCATCGAAGAGGCGCTCAATGAGTAATCAAACCGTCTCACAGACAACTCAACATGAATTCCGGTGAATGATTCGTTCGTAGCAAACAAATCGCCGGTGAATGGCGCGTTAAAACTGGAGGCAGGCGAAACGCTGATCCCTGTCGGGCTAAAGAGCCAATGGCTCCGAACTCAACCCAACGCTAAAAAAATGC
>QNFC01000067.1 GCA_003645395.1 Gammaproteobacteria bacterium | reverse complement strand
ATCATGGCTTATCCGCGGCTGCCCCTCTTTATGGAGCTCACCGGCAAGTACGTTCAACAACACCTCGGAGTCAGAATCCGTATTCAGGTGACGAAGTTCGCCTGACTCCAATTGCTCGCGCAGTTGCTGAGTATTAGTCAGGTTACCGTTGTGGCCCAACGCTATCCCATAGGGAGAGTTAACGTAAAGGGGCTGAGCCTCAGCCAACGAAGAGCTACCAGCAGTGGGGTAGCGAACATGGCCGATTCCCATATTACCCATTAGCTTGGTGAGGTGACGCGCCCGAAAGACATCTCGCACCAGGCCGTTACTTTTGCGCATGTACAGGCGACTACTATCGGCTGTGGCGATGCCAGCAGCGTCCTGCCCACGATGCTGGAGCACGGTCAAACCCTCAAAAAGCGGCTCATTAACCGGAGCATCAGAGACGATACCGATAATTCCACACACTGGACTCTATTCCCTTTGTTTAGATTAGACGGGACAGCAAACCGAGTCGGCTCAAGCTGGCTGAGTGCTATTAAACTGATCGACAAGAGTTTTAATCAACTGCTCGATAACACCTGCCGGGCCTTCCAACGGGCCGACCAGCAACGAATTCTGCCACCAGAGTTGTTGATCAAATCCTGCCGCACCCAATAGCAGCACCATGCCAGCAGCCAATACCAGCCCCCTGACAGCACCAAACACTAACCCCAATGAACGATCGGCGCCGCGCATGCCTGCTTTTTCAACCATTAGTGCAGTCAGGGTTCCCAACAGACTTAACACCAGAACTGTTGCCACAAACAGAACCACACCACCGACAACTTGCTGCAGAGTAGGATCTGGAATCCAGTTCTGTAGCAACTCCCCTGCCGCGCCCCGAAAGGTATAAGCAACCCACCCGGCCACCAGCCATGAAACCAATGAAAACAGCTCTCTCAACGCCCCCCGTAGCCAGCCCACTCCGGTAGAAACCAGCACTAAAATTATTATCGCTACGTCTAATAAACTCAAAATCATTCCTGCTTCAAAGGATTTTAATAATTTCGCCGCCGACTGGTTACACAGCCATTCAGTAGCTAGCTAACCCTTTTTTCAAAACCACTGGATATATTTTTTTGCAGGCGGCATTAAATCAGGGGAACATCAAAACCACCCCTTTAAATTGAGTGGATTTTTGTAATTTCTGCTGGAGCGCTTCAGCATCCTCGCGTTGAAATTCAGGCCCGATACGCACCCGCTGCAGCACCCCCGAGGGCGTCTTGACCGGTTCGATAAATACATCAAAACCTAAACCCAGCAACGTCGATTTTACTTTTCTGGCACTGCCAGCATTGCTAAAACTACCCACTTGCACCACCCAGCCTTTGTCGAATTGCCGAGCGGGCGGTGTTGTTTTAGCCTGCTCCGTGGAAGGCGGCTTCTCCGGTAAACGGGCGACTGGAATGGTCGCTTTTCGCTCGACTGAACTGGCGGCCACGGGCTCTGCGAGACTCACATCCTCACGAGAAACCTCACCCTGATCAGGCTTATCTACCGCTGCTGGGGCAACATCAATCGGCACCACACGTGACTGATAATCGTGATAAGTCGGCGCTGGCGGAGCAATCACTGGCTCAGCTGCATGATCGGGCTCGCGCTGATAGTCGACCAGCACGGGCAGCAATATCACCGCGAGTGCTAACAGGACGATCACGCCCACGAGGCGCTGCTTCGGTTTAGGGTTTTCTGTCATGCTCTTCGCAACGCCAGCTTAACTCCGAATTAGTTCTAAATAAGTGCTAATTAAGCACTAAATTTCAGGGCTATTCTAGCCCGCCATCCCTACCGTATGAAAGGAACCAAACACAACCAGTTGATCGTCAGGTTGCGCCAACGCATGAGCCTGCTGCACTGCCTCTGGCACCGAATCGAAAAGTGTAATCGGAGCATTGCTACCAAGACCGATCAGCGTTGCCTGCAATTCACTCGCAGTCGCCCCCCGCAGCTCTGTCAGCGAGGCCAGACACCAACGATCAAACAAATCCAGCAACGGCTGCAGGCAAGCTGAAATATCTTTATCGACAAGCATACCCAGCACAGCTATGCGCTTACCCACAGGAGGAAATCTGCCCAGGTTTTCAGCCAGCTCCCGACAAGCCTGAGGATTATGGGCAACATCAAGGATCATTGAAGGCGATCCCTCCCGATACTCAAATCGCCCGGGAAGCGTCACATTGACTAACCCGTCGGCAACCTCGTTGGTTGATACTGGCAACCGCAGTTGCAATAACTCGACTACTTGCACCACTGCCGCCGCATTCTCGACCTGACCACTCCCAACCAACGCTGGACGAGGCAACCGTAACTCGGTGCCATTTAATTTAATGGACCAGCCAGGTTCCGGCGGACATTCACTTACAGAAAACTGCGCGCCGGCCAGAAATAGCTCAGCGCCTAACTGCCGGGCATGCTCTACAACGCTATGAGGAGCCGAAGAATCAGCGCAGACAACGGGGCGGCCCCGCCTCATGATCCCCGCTTTTTCAGCGCCGATCGTCTCCCGAGAATCTCCCAACCAGTCACGGTGGTCAATATCTATTTGAGTGATCAACGCAAGGTCAGCATCAACGATGTTCACGGCATCCAGCCGCCCACCAAGGCCAACCTCAAGCAGTACTATATCCAGCGCCTGCTCAGACAATATTTTTAAAGCAGCAAGAGTGCCGAATTCAAAAAATGTCAGCTCAGTGGTACCACGTGCCTGCTCGATCGATTTAAAAGCCGCACAAAATGACTGCTCGCTAGCGGCAACACCATCAATACGCACTCGTTCGCAATAATCGTATAAATGGGGAGATGTGTAGCAGCCAACCCGGTATCCGGCAGCACCATAAATCGCCTCAAGCATAGCAATACTGGAACCCTTACCATTGGTGCCAGCTACGACAATACAAACACTTTTAACCGGGGCCAGCTGTAACCGCCCGGCGACGACCCTGATCCGGTTCAGACCTAGCTCTATGTTTTCAGGGTGCAGTTGCTGCTGATAATCCAGCCACTGGACAAGGCTGTGCTCGTCCAGATTAATGTCCGACATTGACCGGCACAGCTGCAAGTTCAACCACGGGAGTTGAGCATTCCTAAAATAACGTTTCTTATATTAAAACCCACCCGCAAGCAGTGGCTGATAAATTAATCCGTCTCAACAAGCTCACTTTCTGTTTGCAGCTGTTCAACCAGGCTGTCAACCGGATCCGGTTGCTGAGTCAGCATTGCTAACAATGAGGCAATGCGATGACGCAGCTCACGCCGGTCGACGATCTGATCAATAGCGCCATGCTCTAACAAAAACTCGCTTCTCTGGAACCCTTCCGGCAGAGATTCACCGACAGTCTGAGCAATCACCCGCGGCCCAGCAAAACCAATAAGTGCTTTCGGCTCTGCGAGATTAATGTCGCCCAACATCGCCAGACTAGCCGATACACCACCAGTAGTTGGGTGGGTCAACACAGAAATAAATGGGATGCCTTGCTGACCGAGCCGCGCCAGTGCTGCACTGACTTTAGCCATCTGCATCAGCGAAAACAACCCTTCCTGCATTCGCGCACCACCACTAGCAGAAAAACAGACCAGGGGCAGGTTTTCCTGCAAGCTCAGTTGCGCAGCTCGGTGAAATTTTTCGCCCACGACCGAACCCATAGAACCGCCCATATAAGCAAAATTAAACACCGTAACAACCAGCTCTACACCCTCGACAGCGCCGCGCATAACGATCAACGCATCGTCTTCACCCGATGATTTACTGGCCTTGGCAATACGCTCTTTGTAACGCTTTGAATCTTTAAATTTGAGCACGTCTATGGGCTCGAGACCGACAGCTATTTCTTCTCGCGGCTGCTGGTCCAGAAATACATCTAGCCTGCTACGGGCCGAAATACGCATGTGAAAGCCGCACTTCGGACAAACCTGCTGGTTGCGCTCAAGCTCAGCCCGATAAAGCACTGCGCCACAATCTTCACATTTGTCCCACAGCCCTTCCGGGATCGATTTTTTACCGTCGTCCTGGACGCGGATACTGTTAGGTATTAACCGACTTAACCAATTCATGCGTTATCCATCCATCGCCTGTCGCATCTGTTTGACCAATTCAACTGCAGCCTGCACCCCTGTCTCACCCGGGTGCTCCTCCAGCTGTTTAATAATCGCACTGCCCACCACCACCGCATCGGCAAACTCAGCGACATCAGCGGCATCTCGCGGACTACTGATACCAAAACCAACAGCCACAGGGACTGCTGACATGGTTTGTAGTGTAACCACTTTTTTTGCAACCTCTGCAAAATCAGCCGAGGCGCCCCCGGTTACTCCTTTCACCGCCACATAATAGAGAAAGCCTGATGTAGCGTTGGTAATCAGCTGGCTGCGCTCAGCTCCGCTTGTTGGTGCAACCAAAAACACGGTGTCAAGACCCGCCTGAGTCATCACCTCACGGTAGTCAGACGACTCTTCTAGCGCCATATCGACGGTCAATACTGCGTCCACCCCCGCGCTGGCTGCCGCGTTAGCAAATTGCTCATACCCCTTGTGTTCAATGGGATTCAAATAGCCCATTAGCACCAGTGGAGTCGTGTTGTTCTGCTGCCGAAACTGACTGACCAGCACCAATACGTCATCAATAGATATATGATGCTGTAACGCCCTTTCACTGGCACGCTGTATCACCGGTCCATCGGCCATTGGGTCTGAAAAAGGCACGCCGAGCTCGATAATATCAGCGCCAGCTTCGACTAGCTGGTGCATCAGTTTTAAACTAGTTTCCAGGTCAGGGTCACCTGTCGTAATAAAGGTAATCAGCGCCTTTTTACGCTCAATTTTGAGTCGCTCAAAAGTCGCAGGGATTCGGCTTTTGGATATGTTCATACTTCTATTCCCTGCAACGCCGCTACTGTATGTACGTCTTTATCTCCACGCCCCGACAGGCAGACAAGCACCGATTCATCAGCCGTCATAGTTGCCGCTAATTCCACCGCATGAGCCATCGCATGAGATGATTCCAGCGCCGGCATAATGCCTTCGGTTAAGGTTAGCTGGTGAAAGGCATCCATCGCTTGCTTATCGGTCACGGCCACATACTCGACCCGACCGCTATCCTTCAACCACGCATGTTCAGGCCCGACGCCAGGATAATCCAGCCCCGCAGAGATCGAATGAGTTTCGATAATCTGGCCATTTTCATCCTGCATAAGATAAGTGCGGTTGCCGTGCAAAACCCCTGGTTCACCGGCTTTTAACGGCGCCGCATGACGCCCAGTTTCAATGCCATCGCCGCCGGCTTCCACACCATAAATTTCGACTTGCTTATCACCCAGAAAGGCATGAAACATGCCGATGGCATTTGACCCACCCCCAACACAGGCAACTACCGCTTCAGGCAATTTACCGCGCTGTTCCCGAATCTGCTCACGGGCCTCCCGGCCAATTACGGTCTGAAAATCTCTGACCATCATCGGATAAGGGTGAGGGCCCGCTACTGTGCCAATGATGTAAAAAGTATTATCGACATTGGCCACCCAGTCGCGCATTGCTTCATTCATCGCGTCTTTAAGCGTACTCGAGCCTGAATCAACGCCGACTACTTCTGCGCCGAGTAACCGCATACGGTAAACATTAAGCGCCTGACGCTTAATGTCATCAACCCCCATGTAAACCACGCACTCCAATCCCAGGCGTGCCGCGACAGTAGCGGTAGCCACACCATGTTGACCGGCACCAGTTTCGGCAATAATTCGAGTTTTACCCATGCGTTGAGCCACCAGCGCCTGACCCACTGTATTGTTAATTTTATGAGCACCGGTGTGATTCAAGTCCTCTCGCTTTAAGTAAATTCGTGCGCCACCGACCTGACTAGACAAGCGCTCAGCAAAATAAAGCGGCGACGGTCGGCCAACATAATGTTTCAGATCGGCCTGTAATTGCTGATGAAACGATTCATCCTGACGACATTCCAGATAGGTTTTTTCTAACTCTTTTAACGGGAGCATCAAGGTTTCGGAAACAAATCGTCCACCGTAAATTCCAAAATGACCGCGGCTATCTGGCAAGTCATCAACAAGTTTATTTTCTACACTATTCACAATTTTTTACCGTAGTTATAAATTCAAAAATCTGACTGACCGACTTAATACCCGGCGAGCTCTCCACGCCACTGCTTACATCGACCGCGTAGGGTCCTACCAGGGCAATAGCGGTGCCGACATTGGTACTATTTAACCCACCGGCAAGTATTAACGGGACATCTAGCTTTTGCGGAATACGTTGCCAATCGAAAGTTTCGCCACTTCCGCCATATTTTTCAGCGTCGAAACTATCCACCAGCAGCGCTGAAGCCTGTTCGTACTCTTTGACCATCTCCACCACAGACTGGCCTGGCGCCATACGGATAGCTTTGATAAACCGCCTGCCAAATTGAGCGCATGCTGCTGCAGTTTCATCGCCATGAAACTGCAATAAATCTAAC
The DNA here is from genome assembly GCA_003645395.1 of Gammaproteobacteria bacterium. Lineage (GTDB taxonomy): Bacteria > Pseudomonadota > Gammaproteobacteria > Immundisolibacterales > Immundisolibacteraceae > QNFC01. Next base: position 1,475 of record QNFC01000067.1, on the reverse strand, counting down.
TCAACCCGCTCATAGATTTCCCGCACCTGGCTTGTGCTGTGATTTACAAACAGACCAACCGTTGTCACGAAAGGCGGTAACTCTTTAACTATCCTGGCCGCCACCGCTGGCGCGACGTAACGCGGACTCGCGGGATGGAACACCAGCCCAATAGCATCGGCACCCGCCTCGGCTGCAGCACACCCATCTTCGACACTGGTGATCCCGCAAATTTTAACCCGGGTCACTTGAGTTCCAAAATCCATTTAAAGGTGCTTGGGCATGCCAATTTTTTTCACCGCCCCACTCAGGGTAATCAACGCCCACAAGGTAGAGGCCATGCGGCGGTGCCGTCATCCCGCCACGGCGACGATCTCGCGCTGCCAGTACCAACGCAGACCAGTCCGCAGGCTTTTCACCGACGCCAATCGCCATCAACACCCCAGCAATATTACGCACCATGTGATGCAAAAAAGCATTCGCACTGATATCAATCGCTATTAAATCATTAAAACGCGTTATTTTGAGCCGGCTGACTGTCCTCACCGGACTCAATGCCTGACATGCGGTCGCGCGATAAGAAGTGAAATCATGCGTGCCCACCAATGCATTTGCCGCTCGTTGCATCCGCCCAGTGTCGAGAGGCCGGGGTTGGTGCACCACTCGTTTTGCCAGAATCGATGATGCAACCGGGCGATTGTAAATTAGATAGCGGTAATGGCGCTGAGACGCTGAGAATCTTGCACTGAAATGTTCACCGGCCTGTCTCGTCCACAACACACGGACATCGGCGGGCAAGCTGCTATTACAGCCGCGAATCCAGGCTTTATCACTACGGTTTCGGTTACAAACAAAACTGACTACCTGACCCAGCGCATGCACACCACTATCTGTCCTGCCCGCACAAACGGTGGCAATCAGCTGATCCGCTACTATTGATATGGCACGCTCAACGACAACTTGCACCGCTAGCGCGTTTTTTTGTTTTTGCCAGCCTGCGTAGGCAGTGCCGTCATATTCCAAACCAAGGACGACCATCAGCGCAACACATAATCTAACGCGGGAAAATCACCCGCAGAACTTCTTATCAACGAGCTAACCCCGAAAACCAACTCAAACCAGACAGCTTATTACCCGCTCGAAGGACCCCGGCGGGGAAACCAATACCTCTGTGAACGGCAAGCTCGACAGCTGCTCAGAAAAACGGGCAACAAGATACCGAATTATCCCGTGCTAATGAGGCCCACGATGGACTCAAGGGAAACCGATGAGCTCAGATCAAGCGTTAAGTTTTTTAATCAACTCCGCTGCCTGCTGTTTCTGTAAATCATCGCCATAATTCTGAATTTGATCATTCAGCGCGGTCGCTTGATCGCTATCACCCATATCAACATAGGCAGCAAGCAAATCCAGTTGAGAAGCTACTGCATCCAGATTTTGAACCGTTTCCATATCATAAGAAACGACCGTCTCATCAAGGCCCTCTGACTCTGACT
>QNFC01000066.1 GCA_003645395.1 Gammaproteobacteria bacterium | reverse complement strand
GCCGTATTTATTGGCCTCGGCTTCGAGCTGTTTGATATTAATTAACTTCACACTTTCATTCGAAGTCTACGATCCCACGGCAGAATAAGTTTTCGATAGCGCCAATTTGAAAGGAAAATTATGGTAGAGAGGTACATATTGAGGCGCAATAGTAGGAATGCTTAGATAACAGTCCGCTTCACGCCGGGTTGATGAGATCGAAAAACTAAACGCCCGTTTAGTTTGTAGAAATTTTTTGCTACAGTCGCTCGCCAGCAGATTAATTTCCCCGATGTCTGGGCGGTGGCAATGGAGAGGGCAAAAAATGAAAATTGAGCAATTTAATCCGTAGCGTCCGGGGGACCTTGTCAATCCGGAAACAGGTTGGGTGAATCGACGGGTGTTTGTTGATGCTGACGTTCATGCTGCAGCGCAGGATTCAACCTGGAAAATTTGCATCAACTCTTACCGCGCGGCATTGCCGGTATTTAAGCGGCCAATGCTGGTGATCATGCTGGCCATTACGCTGGCACGGCTGATGTCTGGCGGCATCGATACCTCTTTCTATCCGGTTTACCTGGACGAAGTGGGGTTTGCCGCAGCGATTATCGGGCTGTTGATGACATTAGCGAATGGCGGCGCGACCGTTGGCAGCCTGGTGGCAAATTCACTGGCCAATCGTATCGGGCTGGTCTGGGCGATGATCTGGTCAATCGGTGTGTCTGCAGTGGCGATTGCGCTAGTGCCGCTGTTTCAAAATATCTGGCCAATTGCCGGGTTGAGCCTGATCCACGGGTTTGCGCTGGGCATTAGTTTGCCGTTGCTACTGATCGGTATCTCCCAGAACAGTGAACCCCACGAACGCGGGCTGATACTCGGGTTGCGCTCCATGTTTAACAAGGGTGGGGTGATGGCAGCTCCGCTGATGATGGGGTTTCTGGTTGAGGGCTGGGGGATGTTGCCCGGCTTTCTGATTACCGGGGCGGTCATCGTATTGGTGCTGCTGCTGATTGGCCTGGCGGCGAGTCGGATTAAGGCTCCTTTGAACAATCAGTGAATGCTGACATCGAGTTGTTTAGTGTTTTAAAGAATATTTCTATTTACCTACGATGCCATACGGGGCAGGAAGTGCGGTGCTGTCGAAGGGTTTACCGACACTGGCTCCATAGCAGTCAGCGTATGATGTGTCCTCGTTCGTGTTTACTTAATTTCTGTCAGATTCCCTAAATTCTTTTTACGAGTCCTAGTGCGTGTCACGCTTAAGAAAATTCAATCCCAGTATTCGCTTTGTCGTTGTTTCAGTCGTTGCGCTGGCCACGGTGCTGACTGCAGCGCTGGCAATCGGTTTGCAGTATTACTCCGGCCAGTCCCTGGCTAAAGATGCCGCACGCAGTCTCTACACCCTGGCGTCCCGGTCTGTTGCCAGTGAGTTACGCGGCATAGGTGACAAGAACAGCAGTGTTATCGATTTGCTGGCACAGAATTCTGCGTTGGGTAGTGACAAAGAGGAAGCGCCTCAGGTCGAGGTTTTCGTAGATTTCATGGAAAAGAACCCGATGCATTACGGGATCTACCTGGGGCATGAAGACGGATCATTTTTCGAGCTGATTAATCTCAATGTCGGCGAGGCGGCACGTAAATCGCTGCATGCACTGCCGACGGATCGCTGGCTGCTGATTCGAGTTGAGGGCGAAGGCACGGCGAGACAGCGCCACATTAGCTATTACGACGATGGCTTTAATTTGCGTCTGGCACGGTCCGAACCAACGGATTTTGATGTCCGCACACGGGCCTGGTATACCCATGCCATGAAGTCAGGTGGCGTCTACCGAAGCGATCCTTACCTGTTTGCCCAGTCGGGTCAGGCCGGGCAGACCATTTCCAGACGGATGGGCGAGACCGCTACGGTTGTGGGCATCGACATGACCTTGAGCGCAATATCGAGTTTCCTGGCGAGTCAGCAAGTGGCTGATTACGGAGAAATGTTCCTCTATAACGAAGATGGCGAAATCATTGCCGCGAGTGTGGAATCAACGGAGAGTTCAGCTGAATTCCCCGTACCAGATTTCTTAATGACCAGCGCAGAAAAGGCCTTTGTCGCCACCCAGCCGACGCTCAAAGTGTCCAATGAGATGAACTGGCCGCCTTTTGACTACGCCGCTGGCGGAGTCCCGCGAGGCTATTCGGTCGATGTGATCCGAATGATAGGCAAAATGACCGGGTTGCAGTTTGAATTTGTTAACGGAGTTAGTTGGGGTGAGCTAATGTCCCTGTTTCAGGCCGGGGACCTGGACCTGCTGCAATCGGTTGTGCCGACAACAGAGAATGCTCAATGGGGACTGACAAGTATTAGCTACGCCGAAGCGCCCTATGCACTGGCGACGAGAGCAGCGGTTACCGATTTAGAAAGCCTGGAACAAATGTGGGGTAAAACCCTCGCCATTCCCGTCGACTGGTCGATTATCCCGCTGGTGCGTGAGCGTTTTCCGGACATCATCGTTATCGAGGTAGCCAATACCCTCGAGGCACTTCGAAAGGTGCAGAGTGGCGAGGTTTTTGCGGCTCTTGATAATGAAGTGACTCTGCGTCACGTCATCAGTTACTCCTACCTCGAAGGGCTGGTGCTCCATCACAAGCCTTTTGGTGAGGCAGAGGTGCCCGACACACTGCGAATCCTGGTGCAGAATGATAACCCGGAATTGTTGCAGCTTATTAACAGAGCGATCGCCGCGATGGGGGTTACACAGCGGGATTATCTAAAGCAGCAATGGCTGGATTTCGACGCGCAGAGCGATCAGGTTGAAGCGGGCCGTGTTACCAGCGAGTTGCTGGTTGGTATGACGTCCGATCCGTCGCTGCTAGATCAGCTTATTGAAACTAGCCTGAATGGGGAAACCTATTTTGTTTACGGAACTCGAATTGTTGCTGGCGATAATCGGCCGCTATTTTTTGGGGTTCGTGTGCCTGAGGTGGCTATCCTCGGTCCGTTTATGGACAAGGTTAAAAACTCCATTGAGATAACCGCGTGCTTCCTGTTACTGGTTCTGCCTTTTTCATGGTTGTTTGCCACGCCCATTGTTCGCCCGATCAAGGCGCTCGTGCTGGAAAACGACAAGGTGCGGGATCGCCTGTACAAAGATGTGCAGCAGGTCACCAGCAATATTAACGAACTCGATCAACTGTCTGAGTCCATGGTTGAGATGGTCAGTGCTATTCGCACGCATGAGCAGGCACAGCGGGACCTGATGGACTCATTTATTCACCTGATTGCACAGGCTATTGATGATAAATCCGCCTATACCGGCGGCCATTGTGAGCGGGTGCCACTGCTGGCGCTGATGCTTGCTGAGGAGGCATCAGCCAGTGATGCGCCGGCATTCGAGTCATTCAAACTAGAAACCGATGAGCAGTGGCGGGAATACCAGATTGGTGCCTGGCTGCACGACTGCGGGAAAATCATTACGCCCGAGCATATCGTCGATAAAGGCAGCAAGCTGGAAGCAATCTATAACCGTATTCATGAGGTGCGGATGCGTTTTGAGGTGCTGTACCGCGATGCGGAGATCGACTACTGGAAATCACTGGCCGAAAACCCGGAACAGCGAGAAGCATTGATTCAGGAACTGGAGTTGCGGCAGGCCACGCTCCAGGATGACTACAAATTTGTTGCCAACTGTAATGTGGGCGGGGAATTTCTCGACCCGGAGAAACAGGCACGCCTACGAACTATTGGTAGCAAAACCTGGTATCGCTATTTTGATGATCGACTGGGACTCTCCCCGGTAGAAGAGCTACGTTTACGGGGCGAGCCAGAGAGCCTGCCAGCTGCGGAAAAACTACTCGCTGACAAACCTGGGCATGTTATCGAAAGGAGTGGTACCACCGATTATCCTCCGCACATGGGTATCGATATGGATATTCCAGAGCATCTCTATAACCAGGGGGAGATCTACAACCTGTCCATATCCCGTGGCACATTGACTGCGGAAGATCGCTTTAAAATCAATGAGCATATGATCAGCACCATAAAAATGCTGGATAGCCTGCCTTTTCCTCCCGAGCTGCAGAATGTGCCGCGTTACGCATCGACTCACCACGAAACCATGCATGGCAAAGGCTACCCAAGAAAACTGTCCGGCGACCAGTTGAGTATTCCCGAGCGAATACTGGCGGTTGCCGATATTTTCGAGGCGCTCACCGCTGGCGACAGACCCTATAAAAAAGCCAAGCCCGTTAGCGTGGCGATAGACATCCTTCACAGGATGGTGCTCGATGGCCATCTTGATAAAGACTGTTTTAACCTATTTATCGATTCCGGCGTTTATTTGAAATACTCAGAAGAGTGTCTGAACCCGGAGCAGGTCGACGTGGTAGATATCAGTAAATACGGGGAGTAGTCGCCCCGGGCGTGAAGGGTCCGTTAAACATGGGAGTGCCCAGTCAGCAGAATTTAGCTTTCGGTGTTAAGGCTGGATTACTTGGCGGACTCGGCAGGATCTTTCGCTGGCCAGAAAGCATCGAACACGGCCACCGCAACTGAGCCGTAAACAGCAATGACCACAAACAGAAACAGGCGGGAATAAAACGCGCCACCAGCCGCCGAGCCACCCTGACTGTCGAGCACTGCGGGGGCTAAAACTATAATCATGGTGGTAAACGCATAGGACCACATGGAAAACTTCGGGTGCATCGTGGCTCCCTGGAAAATACGGGGTCCAAACAGTAATCCCGCCAGGCCAATCAGCAAGGTATACATGAGCAGGGAGGGCCAGATACTTAAAATCTGCCAGGCGATAATGGCGCCGACGCCACCCCATAACGTTGATTCCATCATGGAGCGTCCCATTTCCCGGCTATTGTCAACACTGGCTTGCTGGCCCATTGATGCCACCTTGATCATTACCGCTGTATAGCTGGTACTGGCGCTTGAGAACAGAAACAACAGGGTGATGGGGTAGGTGATGAGCATGGCTCGCAGCGCCTTTCTACGCGCGGCCCGCAGGTCAGGCTTTGGCGGTGCAGGTGCATTGGCCGGTCCCGCAGGCCCGGCTACAAGGTCTGGCAATAGAGTGTGGGCGATCCAGACAAATGCCAGTCCGAAAATAGCACCCAATGCCAGGCCCTGAGCGAGGGGAAAGATCATATCGATGCTGACACTGCCGATGGTTACTACCAAAGTCAGTCCCATTGTCATGAATGTGCCCATGGCCGGTGAGCCACCACGAGCAGTGAAATAGAAGCTGTAAAACAGAGCCAGGGCGATGAGTGACACGCCTGCCGGGCGTAGGTGTTCGAGGAAGGGTAGCAGGGTTAGCGCGCCTAAAATCAGTGGTGAAACAAGTGCCAGAACAAATGTTACCCCGCTTTTAAGACCGGGCGGGGGGAGTGGCAAGGAGAGTAGAACCAGGGTGAATACGGGGGCTAAAAACGACATAGGCCATGCCGCAACCTGGGAAAACCATAGGGATAGCGCTGTTCCCAGCGCCATTCTTAGTATGCGGCGGCTGGCGATATCGCTGGCTGCCACCTCGCGATCCGCCTGCCCCGGTTGATTGGGCTTCGTGTCCGTTGGCGTAGCCTCAGCCAAGTTCGCTTCCGTAGTCACGGCTAATAGGCATAGGTGAGGATAGATACCATCTTTATGTGCAACCCGGCGATGATATTGAATATCCAGTGTTCACCGGTGTAAACCATTACAGATGCCTGTGAACCCACCTTGAGGTTAGTGCTTTTTTCAGTGGGCGCGTCAAAATCAATGACCACCGGGAAACGCTGGGCGCTGCGTAGCCAGGCGCGATCATTGTCGATGGTGGGCAGGCTACCAAGCGCAGCGGAGTCGACGGCGACACCAAAACCCATATCGCGAATGGAGCCTTTGATTACGTTGCCCGGCATCATATCGAAGACGATGGCGACCTCGTCATCGGGTTCGATATTGCCGAGATTGTTCTCGGTAAAATCGGCCTGCACCCAGATATTATGGGTGGCGATAAAGGTCATTTGCGGTGCACCGGCGGAGACGAAACTGCCTTTATCCAGACGCACGCCGGTAACGACTCCATCCGCTGGCGCCAGTATTGTTGATCTCTCCAGGTCGAGACGGGCCTGGCCCTGAGCGGCTAGCGCCTGTTGAATACGGGAGTTGGCCTCGCCTTCCGCGCCTCTATTTTGAGTCGCCTGCTCGACGCTAGCCTCTGCCGCCGCAACACTGCCCTGGGCTGCTGTCAATGATGCTTCGGCTGATTCCAGTCGACGCTCGGATATCGCGTCCGGGTCTTCTTTGCGGATGGTGCGCATGCGCACAGCGTCCTGCTTTGATCGGGTCAAATTGGCCTGGGCAGAGCCGAGTGAAGCTTGCGCCGCTGCGACAGCAGCCGTCGATGCTCCGAGTGCCTGGCGGGCGGATTCAAGATTGGCGTCAGCGGTTTGTACGGCAAGACGGTAGCGGTCAACGTCGATCTGGAATAGCTCCTGGCCGGCGGTGACGGGCTGATTGTTGGCCACCGAAACAGAAGTGATAGTGCCGGAAATCTCTGCGGCAATGGGTACGACCAGGGCGTTTACTCTGGCTTGCGATGTATAGGGAGTGACGCGGTCTGAGCGCAGGTACCAGAGGAGGAGTACCAGACAGAGGCCGAGAATAATAAATGTCCACTTGCGCACCGGGTCGCCGGCGGATGGATTCGAAGGGTCGGTTTGCTCCGCTTCAGCCTGATCGACTTGCTCTGACATTGTGTTTTGATTCCTTTTCTATAAAGAGGGCTTGGTCATGAATTGAACCGGGCTTACCAGTCAGGTTTGGGCAGTCCATCTTCTTTGTCGGGGTCTGTAAAGTCAGTTTCTAGCAGGTCACCCCAGTTAGTTCGTTGGCGCATGGTTTCCAGGGTTTCCGCGTCAACCATTGGCAGTCCGGCGCGATCTTCCCAGCCACCGCCAAGGGCTTTGTAGAGTGCGATCAAGCTGCGGACCTTATCGCTTTGGCTGGTGACGTAGCGCTGTTGCTGGGTAAATAATGCCTGTTGCGCGTCCAGCACCCGCTGGTAATCAGAAAAACCCTCGCGAAAGCGTAGCGTGGCCAGCTCGTTAGAGCGCTTCGACGAGGCTACCGTTTTGGCAAGAAGGGCGGTTTGTTGGTCTTTGCCCTTAAAACCGGCGATCGCATTTTCGGCCTCGCGTGCAGCCTGCAGCACGGTTTCACGGTAGTTGACCAGCGCCTGTTGCAGTCGAGCATCCTGTACGCGGACATTGTTTCGGATCCGACCGTAACTTAAAAATGGCGAGCTAAAAGATGGACCGATGGTGTAAGTGATGGCGTCAGAATCGAACAGGTCTCCAAAATCATCGTCGACGGGTCCCCCCGCTGACAGGCCAAGGGAGCCGATTAGACTAAAACTTGGGTAGAGGTCCGCTTCAGCCAGGCCGACCAGTGCATTTTGCGCCATTGCCTGCAACTCCGCCTGGCGTACATCCGGCCGGCGGCGCAGCATGTCGGCGGGGAAGCCCACCGGAATATCTGCCGGAATACTCGGGATGCCGTTTTCGCGAGCTAGCAACTCGGTTACCGTACCAGGCGCCTGGCCCAGTAGTGTTGATAGCGCATTACGCGCCTGCTTGAGGGCTATGTCGAGTGCGGGGATAGTGGACTCGGTGCTGAGTAACAGGGATTGCGCCTGTTGCATGTCGAGCCCGGAATTCTGCCCGTTGCGGTAGAGCACCTCGGTGATGTCGTAGCTGCGCTGCTGCAGGCGAATATTTTCCTGTGATATGCGTAATTGTTCCTCGGTGGAGCGGATGATGGCGTAGGTATCGACCACCTGCGCGGTGAGGAGGATGAGGGCCTGATCGTAGGCAGCAATAGACGCCATAAAAGCCGCATCAGCCGACTCGATGCCGCGGCGGAAACGACCCCAGAAATCGATCTCCCAGGCCGCATTTAAACCCAGGCCGTACTGCCAGTAATTGGAGGTGGAACCGCTGCTGTCAGGCGGCGATATATTGGTGGCGCTGCTGTTCAGACGCTGGGACTGTGGATAGAGCGCGCCGATAGCCACACCCAGTTGGGC
>QNFC01000065.1 GCA_003645395.1 Gammaproteobacteria bacterium | reverse complement strand
GGGAGCCGCCTACAACGGGGCAAAAAACGTCGACATGGCACGAGCCTACTACCAGGCTGGTTTCCATGTCATTTCTATCTCTTCACCGACTTACATGAATTTCATTGTGGCGGCATCGAGGTCCGGGGTGCCTGGTCACACAGTCGAGGATGCCGAGGATATCTACCGCGTGATGGAACGTATCTGGGCTAAGCTGAAAGACAAGACCGAGGTCACCGATTTTTACGTTACTGGCTACAGCCTGGGCGGACTCAACGCGGCCTTTGTTACCTGGCTTGACGAAACGAAACAGGTCTTCAACTTCAGGAAGGCCCTGCTGATCAATCCGCCCGTACGCCTGTACAGCTCTATCTCACTGCTGGATCGAATGCTGGAAAACATCCCGGGCGGGATTGACAATTTTCCGCAGTTCTATGACAGGCTGGTGAAAGAGTTGACCCGGGTCTACAAAAACTCCGACACGGTCGATATCGGCGAAGAATTTTTATATAAGGCTTTCCACGCAGTCAATCCTGATAGCGAAGAACTGGCTGCCCTCATCGGGGTTTCCTTCCGTATTTCCTCGGCGAACATGACCTACACCACGGACCTGATGACGGATTTCGGCTATATCAAGCCGAAAAACATCACCATGACCAAAAACTCCTCACCGAGTGTATACAACAAGGTCGCACATCGCCTTGGTTTTACCGATTATTTTCACGTCTACTTCTACCCTTATCAGAAGACAAAGAACCCCTCCCTGACGCGCAGCGAACTGATCAATGCCATGAGCCTGTCGAGCATCGAGGATTACCTGCGCAGCGCAGAAAAGATAGAGGTGATGCATAACGCCGATGACATCATCCTGGAGCCAGGGGAGATCGATTTCTTCCCGAGGGTCTTTGGTGACCGCGCCAAAATTTACCCCCGGGGAGGGCACCTGGGCAATATGGAATTTCGGGACAACGTGACCCACATGATCAACGTCTTTAGTAAGTAGGACAGGTGCAAAAATGAAAACAGCACATAAACAACTTTCACAGCACATTCTGCTACTGACTGCCGTACTGGCTCTCGGGGCTTGCAGTACCGCTCCCGTGCAGCAGGGTGACACCGTTATCGAGCCCAGCTTCAGCGCGGATCGTGTGCTCGATGAAGATGTTACTTATCTTTCGGACGAAATTTCGGATCCGTGGGAAGGTTTTAACCGCTCTATGTACCGGTTTAACTATCGCTTTGATAAGTATCTCTTCTTACCGGTCGTCAATGGCTACAAGACCATAACGCCGGGTTTTCTGGAGAAGGGTATCCACAATTTCTTCCTCAATCTTGGCGATATCAACACCTTCTTCAACAGCATACTGCAGTGGAATGGAACCAAGACGGTGGAAACCACCGGTCGTTTCCTGGTCAACAGCACCGTTGGGCTGTTCGGCTTTTTCGATGTTGCCAGCCGGATGGACGTACCCAGGCACCAGGAGGACTTTGGTCAGACGCTGGGCTATTGGGGGGTCGGCGACGGGCCGTACCTGGTGCTGCCGGTGCTGGGGCCCTCAAATGTTCGTGACGGCGTTGGCCTGGTGCCGGACTGGCTAGTTTATTCAGCTTTCATCGACGAACTGGGTATGAAGGACGGGGAAGAAGTGGCGTTGACGCTCATGCAAAGTATCGATAAACGGGCAAATGTCGCGTTCCGCTACTACGAAACGGGTACGCCGTTTGAATACGACTGGGTCAAGTTGCTTTACACCACGAAGCGAAAAATGGACATCGAGAAATAAATTATGGTCATTATGAATCAAATACAGAGTTTGTCGATGATGGCCAGGCGGAGCTTCTTTCTCGCACTGGCGATAGCGAGTGCCCAACTGGTGACACAAGGTGCGTTCGCCGCCGAACCGATCAGGGTGGGGGTGACTGCCTCGCTCACCGGTGCCTATGCCGCCCCGGGCAGTAATCTGCTGGCAGGGCTCAAAATGTGGGCACATGATGTCAATGCCCGTGGCGCATTGCTGGGCCGGGAGGTCGAAATCGTATCCTACGATGACAAATCAGATCCGGCCACCAGCGCCCAGCTCTATGAGCGCCTGATCAGCGATGACGAGGTGGACCTGCTGATCGGCCCCTACGCGTCCGATGTCACCCTGGCGGCCAGTGATGTTGCCGAGCGCTACAACTTTCCGATGGTCTCTGGCAGCGCGGCAGCTACGGATATCTGGTCACGCGGTTACCGGAATATTTTCCAGGTTGACACCCCGGCTGATCGGTATATGGACCTGTTGATCGAGTCGGCTGGCAATGCGGGCCTCACCACTATCGCACTGGCTTATGCCGGAAGCGACTTTCCCCGTGAGGTCGCCCGTGGTGTCCGTACCCAGGCAGCCGCAGTGGGAATGAAAATTGTCTTCGATGAAGAGTACCCGGAGGACAACACGGATTTTACCGAGCTGGTCACGCGCATCAAGGCGACTCGCCCTGACCTGGTCATTGGTGGTACCTATCTGCAGGATTCGATTGCTTTTGTCCGCGAGGCCAGGCGCCAGAACTTCTCTCCCAATGCACTTGCCTTTACGGTTGGACCGGCCCTGGTAGAGTTCGGCGAAGCACTGGGAGCCGATGCTGACGGGATACTGGGTGTCGTGTCATGGATGCGCAGTGGCCATGTGCCCATGTCTTACGATTTTTCATTCCGCTACAAGGAAATGACCGGACGAAATGCCGGCGCCCATGCAGCCTATGGTTATGCGGCGGGGCAGGTTCTGGAAGCGGCGGTACGGCTGGCTGATTCTCTGGACCATAACCTGGTCCGCGATCAGTTGCGAGAGATGAAATTTAGCTCCGTGCTTGGCCGTTACCGTGTTGACGACAGCGGCAAACAGCTGGCCAAAAAGACTTTTGTCATGCAACGGCAGAATGGTTATCGCTTACTGGTGCTGCCCATAGAGCGCAGGGAGAGTCCGATCATCTACCCGCTGAAACCCTGGTTGGAGCGCTAGCGAGGCTGATTAACCCCGGCCAAGGCTGGAACTGAAGGCCTTTTCGCGCCTGTTGGATCGTGCCGGGAACCTTGTTCTGTGGATTGGCTCTTTTGGCGCCAGTCTCTGCGCGATTGCTGGCCGCGGAGGTCGCGATTATCCTGCTGGTGAGTGGACTGGTTGTTGTCGATCAGTACAGCGATAGCCCGGTGATAAGCCTGTTCATAGGATTCAACTAAGTCCAGAGGATGCACCGCAGTATTGCCGGTTGTACGCAGAGTCGTCCGTATTCAAGTAGTGCAAACGACCGCTCGGTAAGTATACTGACCGCCTCTGCCCAAAGTGGGCGAGGTGACTGAGTCAACGCAGTTTTTTGCGGTAATGATTTCGCATTTTAAGTTAAGAGGGATAGACAATGGGTCTGGAATATACAAGAAGTGAAGCTAAATCCTGGGCAACGGAGAAGATCAAGGGTTTTTACATGTGCCCGATCTCGCCAGTGAATGACAAACTGGAGATCGACGAAGGCCAGCTGCGCGAGAACATCGCTGCTTTCATTGATATGGGCATTAACGGCCTGGTGGTTGGCGGGTTTTTTGCCGAGGGCTGGAATCTGACCCCAACCCAGTGGATTCGGTTTCACGAAGTCGTGGCCGATGCCGGGCTGGGGAAAATCCCGCTCTGGACCATTATTCTCGACCCCTGCGTTCACACTGCGGTGGAAAAAATGCAGGCTGTCGGTGAGATGGGGTATGAAGGGGCCGAGGTGATTAACCCGGTTGTGCAGCTGCGTACCGACGATGAGATTTTTGACTGGTTTGATTATCTCACCGCAAAAACTGATCTAGCCATCTGTCTCTATCGCACGCCGGTAGGTGGCAAAGTGCTGGGGCCGGACCTGATGCGCCGACTGGCAGATATCGATACCGTGGTTGCCGTTAAACAGGGCGCGGGTCCGCGGCCAGAAACCCTCAAGCTACGGCGTGATCTGCGCGACGATTTTCTGGTGCTTGATCCGAATGAGGCGGTTTTTCTTGATGACCTGCAGATGGGCGGCCAGTGCGTTTGGGGCGAGCTCTCCTATATTCTCTACGGCAAAAAGCGTTATATCGTCGATGAGTATCGTGCCCTTGCCGCACAGGGCAAGTGGGAAGAGGCACGTAACAAGTCGGCCGAGCTGGCCGATATTCGGTTGCTGTTTGAAGACGTGTTGTTATGGAAAATTATCCAGACGGCTACCTATGCCGGTACTGTTGCCAGCATTAAGGTCTGGTTTGATGCGATTGGCCTGAACGGTGGGCGCATATTGCCGCCGTTAAAAGATTTGCCTGCTGGTGAGGCGGACGAACTGCGGGGCAAGTTGAAGGATCTTGGTATTACCTAGGTCGATTCCCTAAGCAAAAAAGGGCTGGCAGCTATTTGCCAGCCCTTTTTTTTGCCTGTTTTTTAAACGTTAATGTGGCTGGAGTTACTTCCATCCGGGCGTATGGATGATAATTCCCATGCTCTATTCGAGTCCACTCAATCGCAATAACGGAACCTCTTCATGAACGACGGTATGACTCGCGCCCAGCAGATTCTTCAGTCTACCTTTGGTTACGACAACTTTCGCCACTCCCAGGCAGCGGTGATCGAGCAGCTTATCGACGGCAACGACGCTTTTGTGCTGATGCCCACCGGTGGTGGTAAGTCGCTTTGCTATCAGGTTCCGGCGCTGATGCTTAACGGCGTGGCGATCATCGTATCACCGCTGATCGCGCTGATGCAGGACCAGGTCGATGCGCTGCGGCAGTTGGGGGTGAGCGCTGCTTTTCTTAATTCCAGCCTGGCTGCCGGCGAAGCAAACGAAATCGAGCAACGACTCGTGAATAGCCAGATCGATTTACTCTACGTGGCTCCAGAGCGACTGCTCAATCCCCGTATGCTGGCGTTACTGGAGCGCTGCGAGTTATCTCTTTTTGCAATCGATGAGGCTCATTGTGTTTCACAATGGGGGCACGATTTTCGAGTCGAATACCAACAGTTAAAAATACTCCACGAACGTTTTCCACAAACTCCACGGATCGCCCTCACCGCCACCGCCGACCAGCGTACCCGCGATGAAATTGTTAGCCAGTTGCAGCTTGAGCAGGCGCAGGTTTTCATCAATAGCTTCGACCGGCCCAACATCACCTACGCCATCTCTGAGGGTAACAACCCCAAGCAGCGACTCTGGCGGTTTATCAGCGACAACCACCCTAACGATGCCGGCATTGTCTACTGTCTGTCGCGCAAAAAAGTAGAGGCCATTGCCGACTGGTTGAGCGACCAGGGCAGGGTGGCGCTGCCGTATCACGCTGGCCTGTCGCAACAGGTTCGCCAGCGGAATCAGCAGCGCTTTTTGCGTGAAGAGGGGGTGATTATTGTCGCCACCATTGCTTTTGGAATGGGCATCGATAAACCCGATGTGCGTTTTGTCGCCCACTTGAGTTTGCCGAAAAGCATCGAGGCGTATTATCAGGAAACTGGCCGTGCTGGGCGCGATGGTGAACCGGCTAGCGCCTGGATGGCCTATGGCCTGCAGGATGTGTTGACCCTGCGCCAGTTTATGCAGGATTCAACCGCCGACGAGGCCCACAAGCGGGTAGAGCACCAGAAACTCGAATCGATGCTCGGGCTGTGTGAAGTCATCAGCTGCCGTCGTCATGCGCTGCTGGAGTATTTTGAGGAAGAGTCCGCTGCAGCTTGTGGCAATTGCGATAACTGCCTGCGCCCGCCGGAAAAATGGGACGGTACAGTCGCCGCGCAAAAAGCGTTATCAACGGCCTATCGAAGCGGTCAGCGGTTTGGGGTTAACTACCTTATTGATATATTGCTCGGCAAGTCTGAAGGGCGTGTGCAACAAAATGGCCATGACCAGCTAAGTACGTTCGGCGTGGGCACGGAGCTGGCGCAAAGCGAATGGAGAACCGTGTTCCGACAGCTTATTGCCCTGGGTTACATCACCATCGATTCTGAAGGTTTCGGCGCTCTGCGCATCACCGAAAAATGTCGACCCCTATTAAGGGGTGAGCAGACCCTCGACTTGAGAAAACAGACCAAAGAAGAGAAACCCACCCGCGACAGAAAACAGAAGAACACCGTACGTCCGCAGGATGAGCCGTTGTGGGAAGCGTTGCGGGCGCTCAGAACCGAGCTTGCCGCAGAATTTGGCGTGCCGCCTTACGTTATCTTTCACGATGCAACCCTGCAGGAGATGATCAGAATCCGTCCCAACAAGGCGGCCGAGCTGCGACAGATATCCGGCGTTGGCGAACAGAAGCTGCAGCGCTATGGGCAGCAATTTATCGCCGAAATTGGGAAGTTCCCGCTGAGCGAGTTGCTCGACAACCGTCTTAGCGATACCGTTAATGAAACCTTGATGGCCTATCAGAACGGCTCATCCGTGGAGGAGATCGCCCGGCAGCGTGAAACCCAACCGAGCACTGTCTACAGCCACCTTGCTGACGCCATTGGGGTGGGTCTGTTAGAAGTGCTGGAAGTCACCAGGCTGCCCAGCCGCGAATACGACCAGATTGTGTTGATGATCGAGTCGATGGCAGGTGAAGAGAACGGCCGTTTGAAACCGGTTTTTGAAGCCTTTGACGAGCAGTATGATTATGGGGTGTTGAAATGCGTGCAGGCTTCGTTATGATCGGCAATCAACCGTGGAGGTTTCGATTTTGAAAATCAACCGAGCTTATCTGGTGCCACTTCTTCTGATTTTGAGTGGCTGTCAGTCAAACCTGTCTGGGTCGACCTATTCTCGAGATGAGGCCCGTGCTGTTCAACAGGTGCAGTACGGAGTTGTTGAAGATGTTCGCCTGGTACAGATAGAGGGCACCAAAACTCCGATCGGATCGGTCACCGGCGCGGCAGTTGGCGGCATTGCCGGGAGCACGATCGGTGGGGGCAAGGGAGCGGCGATTGCCACTGTTTTGGGCGCAGTCGTTGGTGGCATGGCGGGTAGCGCGGCGGAGGAGGCGATTACCCGCACTCAGGGTGTGGAATTAGTGATTCGGCTGGAGCAATCAGGCGGACTGCTTGCAATCGTCCAGGAATTCGATCCGGCTGAAGTTTTCCATGCGGGGGACCGAATTCGAGTGATGACAGTGAGCGGTACTACGCGTGTTGCTCAATAACGGTTTGCCGGTTAATTGAGTCTGGGGCCTGGTTGAATACGACCTGGTGGGTCAGAGTAAACGTTAAAAATATAACTGCCATGAAAGCTGGCTTGTAAAGAATGAGCCACCGAATTCTCTGTTTTCTGAAAATTTGACCAACAGAGCGCTATTTGTCCTGAGACTAAACCTTAGCGTGCCGCCATATTCGTATGAGGTTTGAGTAATTCCTTCGAAATACTGCATTACCCGGGTGTGTAAACCAGCGTGCAAATCATCACTGATCGTATATATAAGTTCAGCTCTACCGCCCAATGCCAGTGCAATATCGTGGTCGAACTCATTGCTAACGGTTAGTTGAGTGTTGGCAAAAATTGATGCGGCTGCATGGTCGCTGAGCTGATAGCTGACCCCGGCACCTGCTTTAACGTCCCCGGTTAAGGGACGATCGTCGTCATCAAAGCGGTAACGCTTTAACGCGGCGGAGGCCTCCCATGAAAACGGCTTGATGAAGTAGCTGCGTGCCGGAGCTGAAATAATATTGGCGAAATTTAGCGATTCAAGTTTAAAAACATTGTCTCCGGTGTAGTGACGGAAAGCAGGCTGAAAAAACTCTAACTGGGCGCCTTTGAGAAAGCCGCTGGAGGGGTCGTATAAGTCATGATAGGCCCAGCGGAAATCGAATTGAAGGTACTGGTCTGAGTCATCATTGCCATAGCGTAAGCCGATACGGTGACCACGGTGCCCCTGGTCAGGGCGATATCGAGGTGTGGCAATGACGGGTTGTTGGGAGTCGACATCAATTTCACTCCGAGCTGCCAGTAATCGAAGTTGTCTATTTTCACTCGGGATGTGTGGGGCACTATTAGTGTCATCGCTTGGGATATCATCAAAAACATCCTGCTGCTTTTTACTTATCGCCTCGAGGTAGGCGTTGTATTCCGCTGCCAGTTCCAACACCTCCGCACGAGAGGTATCGGTTCTGCCGGCAAAAACAGTATCGTTTGGCTGAG
>QNFC01000064.1 GCA_003645395.1 Gammaproteobacteria bacterium | reverse complement strand
TCGGCCTGGAATCAGTGATTTTCCAAATTTTCTTTAACACCCTAAACAGTGCGGGAAAAGAAAATGTGCTCAATATCCTGGTAGAACGTAACGCTCATTGAGCATTGCCGATGGCATATTAGGCAGTGATTCTTACGCCCCTGTGGCAATCTTTCATTGAAAACGAAAAAACGGCGCTATCTGCACGGAAGTAGGTAAGCATAAGCAGCCTGATGCACAATACCTGTCAACGATAGCGAATCCATCAACTAATTCCGGAAATGAAATCTCCATTAACTCACCGCTCAGTGCTAATGAATTTTAAGTTTCTAAACCCTGCCTTCAGTGTTGAAGCTTAGGCTAGGCGTATGAATCCGAGGAAATAAAAAGGGGCAATAACCGCTTGCCACGATTATTGCCCCCTTAATCAATATGCAGCACTGACTACTGCAACGATCACCCTACAACGAATTGTGAGTTCCGTCACAAAACGGTGGGGTTTTAGTCTGTTTACACCCGCACCAGGCCACTGTGCCAGCTTCTTTTACTTCATGCAGCAGTGGCACGAATTCAGTGCCCTTATGGGCGCCGTCACAGAAAGGCTGATCGGCCGATTTTTTGCAGGAACACCAGTAATACTCACCTGGGTCCATCTCTTCAATATGCGGGGCGTTCTCTTGGTCACTCATCTATCTCTCCTAAATTTTTAGATCTAATTTTATTTAGTTATTTCAGGCTCAGCTATGCATCGCCTTCGCTAGCAACCTGGTGACTAGCAGTAAACGCCAGCATACGTTTAACCGGCGCTACTGCCCGAACTGCCAAGTCCGCGTCGAGAGTAATTTCATTACCACCATGTTGCAACAGTTGATGCAGTCGCTCGAGAGTATTCATTGCCATCCACGGGCAATGGGCGCAACTATTACAGGTGGCACTGGTACCGGCCGTGGGGGCCTCAAGAAAGGTTTTCCCCGGTGCCAGCTGTCGCATGCGGTGAAAAATTCCGCGATCAGTTGCCACAATAAAAGTATCGGCCGGGCTATCCACCACGGCCTTGATCAGCGCACTGGTAGACCCTACAACGTCAGCCTGGTCAATCACCCCGGTCGGAGACTCGGGGTGAACCAGTACGAGCGCATTCGGGTATTTCCGCCGCAGCTCCTGTAATTCAAGCGCTTTAAATTCTTCGTGCACCAGGCAGGCACCCTGCCACATCAGCATGTCGGCACCGGTTTGCTGCTGAATGTAATTGCCCAAGTGCTGGTCTGGCGCCCAAAGAATGGTCTCCCCGCGGGCCTTGAGGTCGGCAACGATATCCAGCGCACAGCTGGAGGTGACCACCCAATCGGCCCGTGCTTTAACCGCCGCGCTGGTGTTGGCGTAAACCACTACCGTTCGTTCTGGGTGCTGGTCACAAAAAGCAGAAAAATCATCAATTGGACAGCCCAGATCAAGCGAGCAGGTTGCCTCGAGATCGGGCACGATCACCCGCTTTTCCGGGCTCAGCATTTTTGCCGTTTCGCCCATAAAGCGGACCCCCGCCACTACCAGAGTTTGTGCCGGGTGGTCGTGACCAAACCGAGCCATCTCCAATGAATCAGAGACCATGCCGCTACTGAAATCAGCCAGTTCCTGAATCAGTTCATCGGTGTAGTAATGGGCAACCAGCACCGCATTTTGCTCTCGCAGCAACCTGGTGAGCTCGTTGAAAAGTTGATCTTTAGCCGCACCAGTCAGTACCGGTTCATCTTCATCAGCGGCTTCAGGAAAAAACGACTGCGCGGTGAGTTCTTCTCTTAAAGGTGCGTCCATACTATCTAAATGGTGTCTCGAGGATTTTTTTCAAGTTAAAGCCTGATTCTTATAAAGCCGAGCACAATGCTGGAGGAGCCATTAACTGTCAAGCACCACCGGCCTGTTTATCAGGGTAGGCCAGATGGGTCCAAAAGATGAATCCAGTGCTTAACGGGCACCGGATTATCCCGCTGCAGGTGTATCTGACAACCAATATTGGCGGTGAGAATGAGGTCTGGATTATGTTGCGATAGATGTTTGAGCTTTTTCTGCCGCAGCTGATCAGAAAGTGCTGGCTGCAGCAGACTATAGGTACCGGCTGACCCACAGCAGATGTGATTTTCAGCTACTGGCAACAGCTGATGGCCCTGAGCACTCAACAGCGCTTCGACTTTGCCAGCGAGTGCAAAGCCGTGCTGCAGTGTACACGGGCATTGAAAGGCAACTTTTTTCGGGCTCTGCGTTGGTAACCGCTGCAAATCTTCTGCCGCTAACACTTCTACCGGGTCTTTCACCAATACCGTGATACGGGCAGCTTTTTCAGCGTATTCCGGGTCATCCGCCAGTAATCGCCCATAATCAGCCAGCGTTACGCCGCAACCACTGGCAGTGGAAAGTATCGCTTCAGCACCGGCATCAATCAGCGGCCACCAGGCATCGATATTACTCCGCATCCTTTGCAGCGCGGCATTACTGGCGGAAAGGTGGTGATCAATGGCTCCGCAGCAACTCACTTCATCGACCGTTATCAGCGATATATCCAGGCGGTCAAATACCCGCTGCAAAGCACCGTTTATCGCCGGATCAATCGATGGTTGCACACAACCCTGCAGCAACACCATTTTCCGTTGGTGTTGTCTGGCCGGCACTTCCCCAACTTGGGTAGAGAGCGGCACTCGCGACTTTAGCGACTGCGGGAGTATCGGCCTGACGGTGCGCGCCAGGCCAAGCAAACCAGAAAATAGTCGACGATGGGTCAAACCAATCCGCAGCAGCGTGCGGCTCAATCTTTGCCAGACAGGGCGTGGCACATCCCGTTCGGCCAATTCACGACCGGCGTCCAGAATCACGCTGTATTCGACGCCGGCTGGGCAGGTAGTCTCACAGCTTCGGCAGGTCAGGCAACGATCCAGATGCTGCTGCAACGTGGGGCTGGCTTCATTTGATTCCAGCGCGCTTTTGATCTGGTAGATACGTCCACGGGGGCCATCGAGTTCGTCACCGAGTAGCTGGTAAGTCGGACAGGTGACATTGCAAAAACCACAGTGCACGCATTTGCGGATCATCGCGTCGGCCATCGCCACCGCTGGCCGCTGACGCTGCGCTTCGTCTATATAAGTCTGCATGGGTTATTTCGCCGCCGGATCCGATAGAAAACTGGATTGCAGGCCCGCTGCAAGCGGCGGCTGAACCAAAAGGCGACCACTATCGAACACGCCATGGGGATCAAAAGCACTTTTAAGTTGACCATGAATCTCCACCAACCGGGGATCAGCTAGCGGGATGGGTTTCTTTCGATCAGCGCCACGAAAACAGCTTAGCTGGCCATCGATTTTCCGGGCGTAAGCTTCCAGCATCGCCAGCGGGGCATCACCGCGATACCAGCGTTGTGCACCACCCCAGTCCAGCACCCACTCACCACCAATCTCTGGTAACTCCGCCGCCGCTGCGCAGGAAATCCGCCGGACTGCTCCGGGCTCAGCGAACCACGCCCCGGTCTGGTCACGCAGACCATCCCACCAGCTAGCCGCATCATTGAGTTCATCACCGCCGATTATTTCTCGCGCAGATAGCACCCCCTCGGCTGTCCCAGAGAGGCGAACAGACAGCACTCCCTGACCATATACAAGCCCGGACAGTGGCAGCGGCTGGCGTTGCCACTCGATCATTTTAGCGAGCGCCTCGCTCGCCGGCAGAACGTGTTGCAAAGTCACCGCTGCTGGCCGAACAGGCAACACCCGTATAGAAATATCCAGGATCAAACCGAAGGTGCCCATGCTACCGGCTATGAGTCTTGGCAGATCGAATCCAGCAACATTTTTGATCAGCTGACCACCAAAATGTAGCCGCTGAGCCTCACCATTAACCATGGTCATGCCAAGCACAAAATCTCGTGCAGCACCGGCCCAGGGGCGACGCGGACCAGAAAGACCGCTGGCAATCGCCCCGCCTAATGTGCCGGCCGCAGAACCATTCAGTGCGAACCTCGGCGGTTCAAACCCCAGACACTGACCCTGCTGGGCAAGCAATTGCTCGATCTGAACCAGCGGTGTGCCGCTACGTGCTGTCAACACCAGGTCACCGGGCTCATACTCAATAACACCGCAGTGGTCGGTCGTATCGAGCGACTCGCCCTGCGGTTCACAACCCATAAAATGTTTACTACCCTGGCCAATAATCGTTAACCGACCGCCCGGCTCCCGCGCTTGCTCAACACGCTCAACTAATTGCTGACTATCATCTCGGTCAACCATTTCAGACATTAGAACCGCTCCAGTTCTGGGAACGGTACCTTGCCCTGATGCACGTGCAACCCACCGAGCTCCGCACAGCGATGCGGGGTGGGAATTGCTTTGCCCGGATTGAGCCGACCCAGGGGATCAAACACCCGTTTAACCCGCTCAAATTGTTCGAGCTCAACGGTGCTGAACTGATCGCAGGATTTATCCAGTTTTTCCTGACCAATGCCGTGTTCACCACTGATAGTGCCACCAAGGCTGAGGCAAAGAGTAAGAATGTCGTCAGCAAGTTTTTCTGTGCGTTCGACCTGCCCGGGATCGCTGGCGTCGTAGAGCACCAGCGGATGCAAATTACCGTCGCCGGCGTGGAAGACATTGGCCACCCGCAGGCTGTATTGATCACTCAACTCAACGATATGTCGCAACGCATAGGGCAAATGCCGCCGTGGCACGGTGGCATCCATAATGTAAAAATCGGTGGTCACCTGCCCCATGGCCGGAAACGCCGACTTACGCCCAGACCAGAGCTTTATTCGATCTTCCGCACTACGGGCCAGGCGCAGATCATAAGCGCCGAATTTGCCAATTTCTGCCTTCACACTACCTAGCTGAGACTCAACTTCGGCCTCGGTGCCGTCTAGCTCAATCAGCAGTATCGCCTCGGCATCCAGCGGTAAATCCATGTGAATATAGTTTTCCACCACCTCGATGGCGGTCTGGTCCATCATCTCCAGCCCAGCGGGAATAATGCCGGCGGCGATAATATTCATCACCCCCAGCCCGGCCTGCTCCATATCGGGAAATGCCGCCTGCAGTAGCACCACCGATTCGGGCAGCGGCAACAGGTTGACCGTAACCTCAACGACAACCCCAAGCATACCTTCAGACCCCGTCATCAGCGCCATCAGGTCATAACCGGGGGCGTCCAACCCACTAGCGCCAAGCGTTACCAGTTCGCCCGTGTGATCAAAGTAGCGTAACCGACGAATATTGTGGGTGGTGAGACCATATTTAACACAGTGCACCCCGCCGGAATTCTCGGCTACGTTGCCACCAATGCTGGAGGCCACCTGCGACGAAGGGTCTGGCGCATAAAAAAGACCGTGACCGGCCACCGCTTCTGAGATCGCCAGATTGCGCACCCCTGGCTCAACAATCGCAATGCGATTATCGGCATCAATCTCGAGAATATCGTTAAGCTTGGTGAGCACTAACAGCACCGCATCGGTACTCGGCGAGGCTCCGCCAGAGAGCCCGGTGCCCGCCCCGCGGGGGATGAGCGACACGCTATTTTGATACGCATAACGCATCACCGCCTGCACCTGGTCGCGATTCTCTGGCAACACCACCAACAACGGTATTTCACGAATCGCAGTCAGCGCATCACATTCAAACGGCTTAAGCTGCTCCAGCTGGTCAAGCACACAGTGGCTCGGCAAAAGCTCCCGCAGCTCTGCTGCCAGCTTTTGCCGCTGCTGTGGGTCGGCGCGGTCTACCGTGGCTCCGGTGATAATCGTCACCGCAAACCACCTTCATCTGAGCAATTAATTGGCTTGTCGATTGACACCCTCGGCTCCTCTTTTGATAATCCGCCGCCACCCCTAACAATTAACCTGGAAGGTTACATGGACGGCTCTGCAATTCTGTTGATTATCGCACCAGACCGACGCGGCCTGGTCGCCGCTGTGGCTGATTTTCTTCATCGTCACCAGGCAAACATTCTGCATGCCGACCAACATATCGACGCCGCGGAAAACCTGTTTTTTATGCGCGTCGAATGGGATTTGGCTCAGTTTAACCTGACGACGGATACCTTCGCATCTGCTTTTACCGAGCTGGCCGAACGTCTTCAACTGCGTTGGCGGCTGGAGTTCTCGAGCCACCGTCCGCGGGTGGCGATTATGGTCTCGCAACATGATCACTGCCTGGCGGACCTGCTCTACCGTCATCGAAGTGGTGAATTGCAGTGCGATATACCGCTGATTATTAGTAACCACGACACCTGTCGAGCACTGGCAGAATTTAATGAAATCCCCTATTTCAATATTCCGGTCACCCGGGATAATAAAGCCGAGGCGGAAACTCAACAGCTGGCGTTACTGGCCGAGCATCAGGTAGGTACCGTTGTGCTCGCCCGGTATATGCAGATTCTCAGCAGCGACTTTATCGGCCACTACCCGAATCAGGTCATCAATATTCACCACTCTTTTTTACCCGCTTTCACTGGCGCCAAACCCTATCACCGAGCTTTTGATCGTGGCGTAAAGTTGATCGGCGCCACCAGCCATTATGTGACAGAAGAACTCGATGACGGGCCGATTATTGAGCAGGACGTGGTGCGTGTTTCTCACCGCAACCAGGTATCAGACCTGGTGGAAAAAGGCCGTGATCTGGAACGACTGGTGCTGTCGCGGGCACTGCGTTGGCACATCGACCACCGCGTGTTGACTTACGGCAATAAAACCGTGGTGTTTGACTAACCAGTTGTTTAATTAATCAGGTTTTTAATTAACTGGCTAGCGCCAGATCGGCCATCAAACTACCCCGACTTTCAGCCGAAAGCGCGAATGGTTCAATCGGGTATTCGGCATTCTCAACCGCCGCAATAATCGGCGCCCCGGCTGCTAGCGCCTCACGGTCGGCCACCGTTAACTCATAACGCATAAAATGCACCGCAGCGGTTTTCTCTTCACGGCTGCGCTCTATATCTTCGTCTGGAAAACAGGCCAACGGGGCATTGTCACCAATTCTTAAAACCACCTGGTCCTCGATTCCCACCAGCTTTTTCAACGCAATATCGCGTTCGCCAATATCGGTATATTCGATCATCAGCGTTGCTTTCCAGTTACTACCGTCGGGAATCATGGGGTTGTAGGCGGCAATCTCTTCCTCAATACCAGCGACCTCAAAGATTCGCTCTACCCTGAGCATCTCCTGTACCTGGTACTGCATGGTCAGCCGGTCTTCAAAACAGAGGCTCAGGTGCTCCCCAAGGGCAATGCGCCGCGGCTTTTTGTGGAGCATGACCCGTTGGCGAAATTCCGGACGTTGCTCTGCATACTCCTCGAGCGAGAACAAGTCAGCGCGGATCAGTTTTTGCATGTTCAATTTTTCCTTACAAGTAGGTCTAAAAAAACAGGAGTGGCTAGCCGGGCACTCAAAGCCCGTAAGCTAACCGCAGCAGGCTTAGCGGGTGCTCTGCAAGCATGTCGTCACTTTTTTCACGCTCCAGCCCATTTTCAATGTGGCGGCCAGCCATAGGACAATCACTGCCGTAATGGTCAACCTCATCACGATCAATCTGGTTGACTATCGGGCGGCAAATTTTGCGCGAATTTTCATAAAATTGTGACTTCACCCCGTAAGTACCATCGTGGCCAGAACAGCGCTCAATGCTGATAATCTCGGTATCGGGAATTAGCTTGAGCAACTCACTGGTTTTGGGACCAATTTTTTGCACCCGCTGGTGACAGGCGGCATGGTAGGCCACTTTACCGAGACGATTCGGAAATTCTCTCTTCA
The DNA here is from genome assembly GCA_003645395.1 of Gammaproteobacteria bacterium. Lineage (GTDB taxonomy): Bacteria > Pseudomonadota > Gammaproteobacteria > Immundisolibacterales > Immundisolibacteraceae > QNFC01. The sequence goes on along the minus strand of QNFC01000064.1, from coordinate 422 downwards.
ATAGCTCCTGTTTGTTACGCAGCATTAAGTATTCAAAGGGGTCAAAAATGGCATCGCGTACCCGGGCCACATCCTCCCGCTCGGGAAACATCAGCGGTAATTCCTGCTTGAACATCAGCACGCAGGAAGGCACCGGCGCGATAATGTCCCAACCCGCATCAATCATTTCCAGCAGCGGTGGCAAATTTGCCTCCATCGATTTAGCGACCGATTCCAGGTCGCCCAGTTCAAGCTTCGGCATGCCGCAGCACTTTTCTTTAGAAACCGCGCGCACCGCAATACCGTTGTGCTGCAGCACAACCGCCAAATCCTCGACCACCTGAGGGTCGTTGTACTCGCCATAGCAGGTGGCATAAACGGCGACTTTACCCGTGGTGCGATCAGTACTCTCGACGGCCGGACCATCGAGGGTCAGGTCCTGC
>QNFC01000063.1 GCA_003645395.1 Gammaproteobacteria bacterium | reverse complement strand
CAGTACCTGGCGCCGTTTGCCGGTTGTGCGGTGGCCGAATACTGGATGCAGCAGGGCCGTGACACCCTGGTGGTTTATGACGATTTGAGTACCCACGCCAAAACCTATCGCGAGCTTTCATTACTGCTGCGCCGGCCGCCGGGTCGTGAGGCTTATCCGGGCGATATATTCTCGGTTCACGCCCGGCTGCTTGAGCGTTCTACCTGTCTTAATGCCGCCCACGGCGGTGGCAGCATGACCGCCTTGCCGATCATTGAAACCAATCAGGGCGAGATCGCCGCTTATATTCCCACCAATCTGATCTCGATTACCGACGGCCAGCTCTATCTGGATCGTGAGCTATTTGCCGGCGGGTTTCGCCCGGCGATAGACATTGCCCGGTCCGTCTCCCGCATCGGCGGCCAGGCCCAGCATCCGCGGATTAAAGAAGAAGCCGGCCGCATGAAACTCGATTACCTCCAGTTTATGGAGCTGGAGGCCTTCACCCGTTTCGGTGCCCGGCTGGAGGCATCGATGGAAGCGGCCATCGCCCGGGGTCGAATTTTGCGGGAAATTCTAAAACAGGATCGCCTCGAGCCACTGCCGGTGACTTTTCAAATGGCCTGGTTGGTGGCCTTTAACGATGGTTGTTTTGCCGACACTGATATTGAGCAGGTCCAGCCCCTGCTTAATATTCTGTTGACCGGAATAGAGCAGACCGGCCTGGAACAGAGTAGTTTGGCCCTCGACTCGCCCCGCGAAGCCTGGAGTGAGGCAGTCAGCCAATGGCTGGCGGGCGCACATGGGAGACTGGCTGAGCAACTAGCCCCGTGAGTCGCCGCCACGATCTTGAGCAGCACCGCCATAGCCTGAGTGAAATTCGCGAAATCATGAACGCGATGAAAACTCTTGCCTACATGGAAACCCGCAAACTGACCCGCTTTCTCGATGCCCAGCAGGCCGTGGTGGCGAATATAGAAGCAGCGGCAACGGATTTTCTCGCCTTTCATGGCGACCTTGTGCAAGAGACCGAGCCCGCGGTGAATGTCTATCTGTTAATCGGCACCGAACGGGGTTTTTGTGGTGACATCAACCGGCGGGTTGTCAGCCAGTTAGAGATAATGCTGAACGCAGAAGAGGGGTCAGAAACATCACCGGTCCAACTTATCGTCGTCGGCCATAAGCTTCATTTAGTGATGGAAGAGGATGACCGAGTGACCGAATTCATTGCCGGGGCCAGCGTTGCTGAAGAGGTCATGACCGTGCTGGAGCAAGTGGCGCAGGCACTGGCGCTGCTGCAAAGCCAATATGGAGCATTAACGCTACAGGGGCTTTATCTCAGCAGCGATGACAGCATAGCAACCCCCCGATTATTGCCCCCCTTTACCGTGGCACATGATCAGCCGCTTCGCTATGCGCACGCTCCGCTATTAAATCTATCAACCACAAAGTTTTTACTTGAGCTAACCGAACACTATCTGTTCGCCGCCCTCAATGAAATGCTCTATACGGCCCTCATGGCCGAAAATCATCGCCGCGTTATCCATCTTGAAGGCGCGGTACATCACCTGGATGACGAGTCGGATGAACTACAGCGCCGCTCCAACGCCCTACGTCAGGAAGAGATTACTGAAGAAATTGAGGTGATCCTGCTCAACAGTGCGAGTTTGGCAATACCCGAAGTGAAGAAACAGAAACGGGGTGAGTGGGGCACTTTATAAGGGCTATACTCCGCATAAAAAACAGGCTAGGACTGCTCCAGTGGGTGTATGCCTTAGCGTCCCTAATGTCTTTAGTGAGTTGGTGTATTGCAGAAGGAAATCGGGATAACCAGTAATATGAAAACAAGGATGATGGTTGCAGTAGTTGCTCTTCTGGTTGTTGCTGTTGCAGTTGCCGGATGGTTGGCACTGCGCCAGTCGCCGTTACCAGAGGGGCTTATTCAGGCCAATGGTCGGATTGAGGGGGATCACTACACCGTCTCCAGCAAGGTGGCCGGGCAGATTGCCAAACTCAACTCCCGTGAAGGCGATACGGTAACCGCGCAGCAGGTGCTTGCCCGTCTTGACTGCGAACAGGTGCGTGCCAGGGTTGCGCAGGCTGAAGCAGCGGTAGCGTCTCAAGCAGCTCGACTCGAAGCAGCCCATACCGGCCTGGCGGTGCTAAAGCAACAGGTCCCACTAGAGGTCGATACTGCCAGGGCCGGTATTGCCCACGCTGAAGCCGCCCTGAGCGCGGCCAGCGCCAGCGCCAAACAGTCCGGTCGTGATGCTCAGCGGTTTCAGGATTTGCTTAAAAATCACTCCATTGACCAGGAGAGCGCCGAACAGAAAACCCTCGCCCACGATGTGGCACAGGCCAGAGTGGCCACAGCAGTGGCCGCGCTTACCCAGGCCAGAAAACGGCTGGCAGAGATCGAGCTGGGCTGGCAGCAGGTTAAAACCAGAGAGCAGGAGATCGGGGGCATAGCTGCTCAGCTAAAGCAGGCCAAGGCCGCCCTGGCTGAAACCCAAAGCGTATTGGATGATCTCACCATTCGTGCCCCGGCAGATGGCACCATCACCACCCGTATTGTGAATGAGGGCGAAGTGGTGGCAGCTGGCAGCCCACTGTTTGACATCGTTGACCTGGATCGGCTCTATCTAAAGGTCTATGTACCGGAGAAGGCTATCGGCAAAGTGCGGCTTGGGTTGCCGGCGCAAATCTATACCGATGTTTTTCCCGATAAGCCCTATAGTGCAACCGTGCGCTACATCGCTTCCCAGGCCGAATTCACCCCCAAAGAGGTACAGACACCTGATGAGCGGGTCAAGCTGGTCTACGCCGTCAAGCTCTATCTGGATGACAACCCCCAGCACCAGCTCACCCCAGGGTTGCCGGCCGATGCGGTGATCCGCTGGCAGGAGGAGGCACCGTGGGCCAAACCGCGCTGGTAGGTGACACTCAGCCAGTGTTGGTAACACCAGAGCCCGTTGTAACCGTTCGCGATATCTGCAAACGCTATCGCAAACAGATTGCGGTAGAGGGGGTGGATCTGACCATCCAGCCGGGTGAAATCTACGGTTTGATCGGCCCGGACGGCGCAGGCAAAAGTTCGCTAATGAAGGCAATCGCCGGTGTGCTCACTTTCGACCGTGGCCAGCTGGAGGTGTTCGGTGAGCGTATCGACTCTGAGGCTGCCGCAGAGCGGGTCAAGGGGCGGATCGGTTTCATGCCCCAAGGGCTGGGACTGAACCTCTATGCGGAGCTGTCGGTGGAGGAGAATATTGATTTTTTCGCCGCCCTACGCGAAGTGCCGCCAGAATTGTTGGCCGAGCGCAAACACAAACTGTTGACGATGACCCGGCTGGAGAACTTTCTTGATCGCCCCATGAAGCAGCTTTCCGGCGGTATGAAGCAGAAATTAGGCCTAATCTGCACCCTGATTCACGAGCCCAAACTGGTGATTCTGGATGAACCCACCACCGGTGTAGACCCGGTCTCGCGGCGAGATTTCTGGGCCATTCTCGCTGATCTGTTGCGGGAGCGGGGCATAACCGCGCTGGTCTCCACTGCCTATATGGATGAGGCCGCCCGGTTCCACCGACTCTCACTAATTTATGCTGGGCGAGTGCTTGCTGAAGGTGAGCCAGATCAGATTCGCCAACAGGCACCGGGCAGTCTGATTGAGATCAAAGTCGAGCCCCAGATCGAGGCCCTGCGCCGGCTTAAAGTTAAGTTTCCACAGACCGAGGCCGTCGGGGCGGTGATCAGAGTATTTGTGGCGGTGGCCTCAACCGAGCAGGCAACCGAGCAGGTTAAGGCAGTGCTGGATGGACTCGCCATTGACGACATTCACGGCATTGAAACAGAGCTCGAAGACGCTTTCGTCGCCCTCTTACGCCAACGTCACCTGGCTGACGAACAGGCAGCCGCCAACCCGCAAATTCCGGTCACCACGGCTGCGCCCACGCCTATAGGCGGTGAGATTGCCATCGAAGCAGCAGGGCTTAGCCGTGAGTTCGGCGATTTTCGTGCGGTCGATAACGTCAGTTTCAAGGTCATGTCCGGCGAGATATTTGGGCTACTCGGTGCCAACGGCGCGGGCAAAACCACGGTCATCAAGATGCTCACTGGCATTTTGCCGCCCAGCGGCGGCAGTGGGCAGGTAGCCGGTGCCAACATGCACTCTGCCAGTCAGGCGATCAAGGAACGCATTGGCTACGTGTCCCAGGCTTTTTCGCTATATCAGGACATGACGGTACTGGAAAACATCCGCCTCTATGCGCGTATTTATGCGGTGCCACGCAAACAGATTAACCAGCGTACCGAATGGGTGATAGAAATGGCGGGGCTAGCGGGGGTTGAAAACCGACTGGCTGGCAAGTTGTCCATGGGGATCCGTCAGCGGCTGGCGCTAGGTTGCGCCCTGGTACATCGACCCCAGGTGCTGTTTCTCGATGAACCGACATCGGGGGTAGACCCCATCGGCCGGCGTCGTTTCTGGGACATATTGATGCAGATGGCGCGGGTGGAGAAGGTAGCGATTCTAGTCACTACCCACAACATGGGTGAGGCCGAACACTGCGATCACCTGGCGCTGATGCATGCCGGGCAGATCATTACCGACGCCACCCCTGAACAGATGAAACTGTCCCTGCAGCGGGATGCTGGAGAGTTGCTGGAAATTGTTACCGACCAGCCCCTGATGGCGCTGCAGATAGTAGAACAGGCCGGCTTTGAGGGCGCGGCCCTGTTTGGCCAGCGGATTCATCTGCTGGCCAAAGACCCGGAGCAGGCAGGTCGGCAAATCGCCGCGTTATTGGCCCAGAAGCAGATCACCCTGCTCGGTATTCACCCGCGAATCCCGAGTATTGAGGACGTCTTCGTCTACCGAATTATGGCGCGGGAGCAGGAGGCCCGGTCCCGATGAACCTGCACCGTATCAAAGCAATCATTTATAAAGAGTGGCGAGAGATTCTGCGGGACCGCCTGTTTCTGTCACTTGCCTTCTTTGTGCCGGTGTCTATGATGCTGGTGTTTGGTTACGGCATCAAAATGGATGTGGAAAACATCCCCTTTGCGGTGCTTGATCAGGACCGCAGCGCCATGAGTCGTGATTATCTGCACTTGTTCATGGATTCCCGTTATTTTGACTACCAGGGTGATGTGCAGAACGAAAGGGAGCTGGAGCCCCTATTAGCGGATAGCAAAATTCGCTTTGCCATTATCGTTCCGCCACGGTTTCAAGAAAACCTGCTCAGTGGCCGCCCCGCGCCGGTGCAGTCCCTCATTGATGGCACTTTTCCATTTCGTACTGCCACCAGCAAGGGCTATGTGATTGCCATCAACAACGCCTTCAACGGCAAACTTTTGGCCGGGTTTATCAGCAAGAAAATGGGGTTGTCGCCAGAGCAAGCCGCCAGTCTGGTGCAGCCGGTAAAGCTGGAACTTCGTTACCTCTACAATCAGGAACTCAAAAGCATCTGGTCAATTGCCCCGGCGATGATGATGTTTATTCTGATGATGACGCCGCCATTTCTGACCGCCCTTGGAGTGGTGCGGGAGAAGGAAAATGGTTCTATCTACAACATCTATTCTTCCACGGTAACCCGGGCGGAGTTTCTGATCGGCAAGCTACTGCCCTACCTGGGTATTTCAGCGGTAAATGTGGTCATTCTCTGGTTTATGGCTGCGCAGGTGTTTGGTGCCCCGTTCAAAGGCGATCCGCTGTTTTTTTTCCTGGCGTCGGTGGTCTATGACAGCTGCACCACGGGTATTGGCCTGCTGGTTTCCCTGTTTGCCAACACTCAAGTGGCGGCGATGATGATCACCGTGGTGGTCACCATCATCCCCTCGGTGCTCTATTCGGGCCTGCTGGTGCCTATTGCCTCTATGGATGCCGCCTCGCAATTCGAGGCCCATCTATTTCCGGCCATGTATTACACCGATATTGCGATTGGCAGTTTTCTTAAAGGCATCGGTATGGAGCAGCTGTGGGGGCGGGCAGGGGCGCTGCTGCTCTATACCCTGGTGTTGTGGCTGGTCTCTTACCTGCTGTTTCACAAGCGGGTTCGGGCATGAGCCGGTTTTCAAAAACGACCCATCACGCCGTTTATCGCTGGTGGTCGAGAATGGTCGCTATGACCGGCAAAGAGCTGCGCCAGCTGAGTCGTGATTATCTGCTGGTGGGGGCGGTTTTGTTTTTGTTTACGCTGGATGTGATGATGGCTGGCGGCGTGAAGATGGACTTAAATATGGCCACCATGATGGTCCACGATGCAGACCATAGTCAGGCCTCCCGCGAGCTTATTTACCGTTTTCAACCACCCTATTTTAAATTTGGTGGCGAAATTCTGAACCAGAAAGAAGGTATCGAGCTATTGGATCAGGGCAAGGCGCTGGTGGTGCTGGATATTCCACCCCGATTTCAGCACGATTTAATTCAGGGCAAACCGACCTCAGTGCAACTCCAGGTTGATACCGGGAACACAGTGCTGGGGACACTCGCGGCCAGTTACGGCGGGCAGATTATCGGCAGGTATGGTTTTGATATCGCCCTGCAGCGTATGAATATCACCGACGCCGGGCTGGCCAGCGTGCCGATGCTCGCTGACAGCCATCGAGTCTGGTACAACCCAAATCAGAAAGACGCCTGGTTTATGCCGATTTCTGAATTACTCACGATTATTACCGTACTGGCAATGATGCTGCCCGCCGCCGCCGCCGTGCGTGAAAAAGAGCGGGGCACTATCGAGCAGTTATTGGTCTCACCACTAACTCCAACACAGATCATGCTGCCTAAGGTGGTCGCCATGACCCTGGTTATTCTGCTCGGCACCGCGCTGAGTCTGGGATTAATCCTGCGCGGGGTGTTCGATGTGCCAATGAAAGGCAGTATTCCGCTATTTTTTGCCGTTACCGCGCTCTACACCTTTGCCATGTCTGGACTGGGTTTGTTTATCTCGACCGTGAGCCGCAATCTGGCCCAGGCCACTATGCTGATCATTATGGTGATGATGCCGATTATTCTACTGTCCGGTGCCTGGACCCCCCCGGAGGCGATGCCGCCGGGCATCCGTCAGGCCATGTACCTCTCCCCTCTTTATTACTACATTGAAATGGCTTACGGAATTCTGCTTAAAGGCGCTGGTCTGAAACTGTTGTGGGATTCCCTACTTGGCCTGACCCTGATTGGCAGCGCCGTGTTTGGTTTCGGAGTGTGGCGTTTTCGGCGTCAATTTAGTTGACCTTTAGAGCGACCTTTCGCTCTCTTTAGACCTCGCTAACGGCCCAAAACTACCACCGTGTCGCCCACCTGGAGGGGTGTACAACACTCGAAGATAAGTCGATCGAGTTACAGCACTGCTCTAACGCCCTGCGCCAGCTCTTGCTCACTCAGATCGCCACCCATGAAACCGGCCAGATCATGGATGGCGGCCGGTTTGTCCTGCTGTATCTGCTCGTAGGTGAGGAAGCGCACGTTAGGCCGGTTGCGCCAGGGCCAGTAGCTGGCGGTAAATTCTGCCCAGGGTCCCCGGAAGGCCTGGTTTGACAGATACAGGTTGAGCCAGGTTTTGAGGCTGGGCGCAGCTCTCCAAACATGGCGGAGGCGATGAAATGGTAGCTCGAGACGAAAACATCTATTGGATCCCGGATCACGCAGATGTATTCGGCCGCTTCGTTGTAAGGCACGTGCCAAGACGCAGCGTGGGTTTTGATTATGCGCAGGTCGATGGGTGAGAGCTGTAACGGCCGGGGATCAGTGAGTGGCATGCAGAGTTTGGGGTTGGGGCCCTCATTCCAGGGGATAACGTCGTAGATGTTGTCGTACTCGCCCCGGCCACGGTGAGCGATCTGGTGGGCGATTTGCATCATCCAGTGGGTGCCGCTTTTGAAACAGGAGCAGACCAGCGCGTCGCTGGCGGTGGGGGTGTAATCATCAAAGGAGTGCTCGACCCGGTCAGCAAAGCGCTGCACGACCGGTTGAAAACGGTTCTGGAACAGCTGCTGTTCGAACCCCAATAGCCGCGAAGTACTGAGTGCGGCCCTTGCCAGCGGGATTAGTGGCCGCAGGCGACGGCGTTTTTCGATGATCAGGGCGCGCGCTGCGTCTCTTCTTTGATGAATGTCGTCAAAGTTAATACTGCCCATAGCTCCTCCAGCCTCGACGCCAGCTTAAGAAGCGCGGTTAATAAGAACGCGGCATACCCAGGCCATGCTGGGCGATGGTGTTGAGTACCATTTCGTCGCTGATCGGTACCATGCGGGAGCCGCCATCGTCATTCCAGGGCTCGCGCAGTGCTTTGCGACTGACCTT
>QNFC01000062.1 GCA_003645395.1 Gammaproteobacteria bacterium | reverse complement strand
GTCGGCCAAAAAACTCAAAACACTCGACCTGCTATCGGCAGAGCAAATAAGCTCTGCACAGGCCGAAAGGCTCTGGGCACGGTTGGGCGATAGCTATATTCGCCGCTTTAGTCCAACCGAAATGGCCTGGCAAGCAAAACATATAATCCCCTGCCTTGATGACCCAAACCCGCTGGTTGTGGCCACCCGAAACTTCCCGGAACGGGGTGGAACCGGAGTAATCGTCTACGCCGCTGACCGGCCAAATCTTTTTGCCACCATTGCCAGACAACTCGATCAACTGAGGCTGGATATTGTCGATGCGCGCATACTGACAATGGCTGACGGCTTTGCGCTGGACACCTTTATTGTTTTGCGCGCCGACGGCAAAATCATCAACGATGATCTACAACGAAGCGCCATTTGCGACGCAATCCAGAAAGCGCTGGGTGCCAGCCAGCTGCAGCCCAAGCCCTCCGCTCGCCGCCAGGATCGCCAGACCAACGCCTTTCGGTTTCCCGCTGTTATTGATTTCAAACCAGGCCGCACACCCGCCACGCGCCGGTTGATCCTGACCACTAGCGACCAGCCCGGCCTGATTGCCACTGTCGCCATCATTCTTGCTAACCACTACGTCTCGATACTCGCAGCCCGTATTAACACCTACGGCGAGCGCGTGCAGGATCAATTCACCATCACTCTACCGAACCTGGATGACGCGGCGACCGATGAGCTTTTGGCGACCCTGCACACCGAGCTTGCGGCAGCGCTTGACCCCGGTGCGGACCAACCGGCAGCCCCTATCACCATGGACCAGCAGTTTTAATGAACCCCGGGCTCGACAAGCTGCACGCTTATCGATTTGAGAAAATGCGCGACCTGTTTGCCGGTATTGAACTCGCAGATAGCCAGAGTGAACCGATTTTTGACCTTTCCATTGGCGAACCCAAACACGCCACTCCGGTGATCATCGTCGATGCATTGCAGCAGCACCTCGGAACCTTGTCCCACTATCCGAAAATCATCGGCGAACCGGCCCTGCGCGAATCTATTGCCCGATGGCTAGAGCAAAGATTCCAGTCGCCGATCAACCCCGGCAACCAGGTCTTGCCCGTCAACGGCACTCGCGAAGCCCTGTTCGCTGTCGCCCAATGCCTCGTCGATAGCAGCGCCAATGAACTGGTGATGTTGCCTAATCCTGGCTACCAGATTTACGAAGGCGCAGCACTGCTCGCCGGCGCTCAGCCGCATTACCTGCCGCTGGCTGAGGCCTTCAACTACAACCCTGATTACCAGTCAATCAGCGCTGAACAATGGCAACAGACCCGATTGCTTTATCTCTGTAGCCCAGGCAACCCGTGCGGGGGTGTCACCCCGCTGGAAACCCTGCAGCAGCTAATTGAACTATCCGTCAAACACGATTTCGTACTCTGTGCCGACGAATGCTATTCCGAAATTCACCCGGACGAACAGCAACCGCCACCAGGGTTACTCCAGGCAGCAGCCGCAATGGGCCATACGGACTACCGCAACTGCCTGGTATTCCATAGCCTGTCAAAACGCTCTAACGTCCCCGGCATGCGCTCCGGTTTTGTCGCCGGAGATGCCAAACTAATCGATGCGTTTCGCCGCTACCGCACCTACCACGGCTGCGCCATGGCCCCGCCGTTTCAGGCCGCCAGCATAGCCGCCTGGGACGACGAAACCCATGTCAGACAAAATCGCCAGCTCTATCGTGAAAAATTCGAGGCGGCGTTAAAATTACTGCCTCCGAGCAGCGCCGAACTACCCGGTGGTGGCTTTTATTTATGGTTACGCACCCCCGGAGATGATCGCGAGTTTGCCCGCAAGCTATACCGTGACCAACACGTCAAAGTCGTGCCGGGCAGCTTTTTGGGTCGCGACCAACAGGGGCAAAACCCGGGCGCAGGTTATATCCGCTGCGCGTTAGTCGCCGAACAGTCAGCCTGTGTCGAGGCCATCCAGCGGATTGCCGACGCTTTGTAACCCCAACACTTACAATCAATTTAATTCACCCATTACAGGATCAAGATTCGCATGAGCGACTTACAAACCACTATTGAAACCGCTTTCGAAAACCGCGCAGAGATCACCCCCGCAACCGCCGCCGGCGACATCGTTGATGCCGTCAACCAGGCCCTGGCGCTGATCGACAGTGGTGAAGCCCGCGTGGCCGAACCCACCGACAGTGGCTGGAAGGTCAATGACTGGCTAAAAAAAGCAGTCCTGCTCTCCTTTCGCATCAACGACAACGTACCGATGGAAGGCGGATTCACTCGCTATTTCGATAAGGTTGCCAGCAAGTTTGACGGCTATACCGCTGAACAGTTTGCCGCCATCGGTTGCCGGGTTGTGCCACCAGCCGTTGTGCGCCAGGGCTGCTTTATCGGCCGTAATGTCGTGCTCATGCCCTCTTACGTCAACATTGGTGCCTACGTCGGTGACGGCACTATGGTTGATACCTGGGCGACAGTAGGTTCCTGTGCGCAGATTGGCAAAAACGTCCACCTTTCTGGCGGCGTTGGTATCGGTGGTGTACTTGAACCTTTGCAGGCAGCGCCGACCATTATCGAAGACAACTGCTTTATCGGTGCCCGTTCAGAGGTGGTTGAAGGCGTCATTGTCGAGCATGACTCCGTGATCTCTATGGGCGTCTACATTGGCCAGAGCACCAAGATATATAACCGTGCTACCGGCGAGATCAGCTATGGCCGTGTACCTGCTGGCTCTGTGGTGGTCTCCGGCAACCTGCCCGCTGCTGATGGCAGTCACAGCCTTTACTGCGCTGTGATCGTTAAACAGATAGACGAAAAAACCCGCGCCAAGGTCAGCATTAACGAACTGCTGCGCGACGCATGATTCTCTACGGTATTCCAAACTGCGACACGGTCGCCAAGGCCCGCCGCTGGCTCGACCAGGCGGGCATTGACTACCGGTTTCATAACTTTCGCGTCGACGGTATTACCGCCGAGCAGATCAGCGCCTGGTGTGACCGAGTCGACTGGACCACCCTGCTCAACCGCCGAAGCACCAGCTGGCGGAAGGTGCCGGCTGACCAGCAGAAAAGCATCGATCAGCAGAGCGCTATTGCACTGATGGTGGAGATGCCAACGTTGATAAAGCGCCCGGTACTCGATGACGACGGTCTTCTAGAAGTTGGGTTTAAACCTGAACGCTACACAGAACTGCTAACCAAATAATCGATCATGAGTGCTACCCTTGAATTGACCCAGCAACTGATCCGCCACGCATCGGTTACACCGGTCGATGGCGGCTGCCAGCTACTGCTGGCAGCGCGGCTGGAAGCAGTAGGGTTTGATATTCATCATCTGCCTTTTGGCGAGGTCGATAACCTCTGGGCCATCATTGGCGACAGCGGTCCCCTGTTCTGCTTTGCCGGCCACACCGATGTGGTGCCTACCGGCGACAGGCAGAACTGGCTGAGTGATCCGTTTGACCCGGTAATTAAAGACGGGATGCTCTACGGTCGCGGCAGTGCCGACATGAAAGGTAGCCTCGCTGCCATGGTCGTGGCCGCAGAACGCTGGTTAGCGTTACAGTCTTCTGCCCCCGCCGGTCGCCTGGCATTCCTGCTAACCAGCGACGAAGAAGGGCCGGCGGTAGATGGCACCGTCAAAGTGATGGAATGGCTCCGTGCACAGAATGAACACATTCATTATTGCCTGGTCGGCGAACCGAGCAGCGGCGACCGGTTGGGTGACCGGGTCCGTAACGGCCGTCGTGGCTCGTTGAGCGGCAAACTGGTCCTACAGGGCATCCAGGGCCACGTTGCTTATCCCGAACTGGCAGACAACCCCATTCACCGAATTGGCAACATCATCACGCAACTGACCACCACAAAATGGGACTCAGGCGATGAGCGCTTTCCGCCAACCAGCTTCCAGATCAGCAATATTCAGGCCGGCACCGGAGCTGGCAATGTAATTCCCGGCGAGATAACGCTGGAGTTCAACTTCCGCCACGGTCCGGCGAATCCACAGGAAACACTCAAGCGACGACTCACCAAAGTGGTGGACGATACCGGCTGTAGTTACGAGTTGAGCTGGACCAGCCATGGGCTGCCGTTTTTCTGTCCCCCCGGCGAATTCATCAACGCAGTATGTGGCGCCATTGAGGAGAATTGCGGCGAGCAGCCGTTACTGTCAACCGGCGGCGGCACCTCTGATGGCCGGTTTATCGCCCCCGCCGGCGCCGAGGTGATTGAGCTCGGACCCCGCAACGCATCAATTCACAAGGTGAACGAGTCAACGCCCGTCGCTGAACTCGACCAGCTAACCGATATCTACCTGGCCATATTGCAGCGGGTAATCGGCTAGCCAGGCAAATTTACAGGCGCGCATCCTGGCGCTTTAGATCACCGGACCAGTCGAGAATATCATCGTCAGCAGTCACCATGGTTGCGGACTGCAATATCGCGGTGGCGGCAATCATTCGGTCAGCCGGATCGGGCGTAATACCGGCAAGATCTACCGCCAGTAAGCCAATCTCACCATCAATCGGAATTTCGCGCACGCCAGCTTTAAGTAACGCGTTGCGCCACGCCGGCAACGGCATGGCAACCTCTAGTTGCTTACGATGCTTGAACATGACCATTTCCCAAAAACTGATGGCGCTGACCAACAGCTCATTATTGGCCAGGGCAGCGTCAATCATGTCGCGGGTCTGCTGGCCCACCAGGTCACTATCCTGCGTCACCCAGACCAATACGTGGGTATCAAGAATAATCATCGGTTAGTACCCACGGCGAGTACCGGACCGATAATGTCACCTTTAACGGTAACCGAACCACGCAGATGACCAAACAGGGTTTGGGGTCGCTCCACGTAGGGAGCTAGCTGACTCACCGGCACTCCATCTTTGGTGATAACGATGGTTTTCCCCAGTTCACCTACCTCATCAATCAACTTCGAACACTGTTTCTCGAACTCAGACACTTCGACCTTAATCAAGCTCCTCTCCCCTTCTTTCTTTTTTATAATGATGTGACCAGAAACGGCCAACAGCACTTCCCCCTGAACAACCCATTCTGCGTTGGTTTCGAATGACTATAACAACTTAACAATTATTTAGGTAGGCGTCCTACATACTGCGCCGGTACTCCCCCCCAACCTCATACAGAGCGCCACTGATCTGTCCGAGGGAACAGTATTTAGCCGTTTCCATTAACAGTGCAAAGATATTGTCACCGGCCACCGCGTGCTGCTGCAATATCTGCAACGCAGCCTCGGCTCGCTCACGATTAAATTCGTGCAACCGGTCCACCGAATCAATCTGCTGCTGTTTCTCTTCAGCCGACGAACGCACCAGCTCCAGTGTGGTTTCATTAACCTCTTCGGCGTTAGCATCGAGGAACGTATTTACCCCAATGATCGGCAGTGTGCCGTCATGTTTACGGTGCTCGTAATCCATGCTCTCATCCTGAATTTTGCCGCGTTGATACATGGCCTCCATTGCCCCGAGTACGCCACCGCGCTCCGACAAACGCTCAAACTCCTGATAGACCGATTCTTCCACCAGGTCGGTCAGCTCATCAATGACAAAAGCGCCCTGCATCGGGTTCTCGTTGCGGTTAAGTCCCAGCTCACGGTTAATGATCAATTGAATCGCCACCGCCCGACGCACCGACTCTTCGGTTGGCGTAGTGATCGCCTCGTCATAAGCATTGGTGTGCAGGCTGTTACAGGAATCATAAAGCGCATAGAGCGCCTGCAGGGTGGTACGAATATCGTTAAATTGCACCTCCTGAGCATGCAGACTGCGACCGGAGGTCTGGATGTGGTATTTCATCATCTGGCCTCTGGGCGAGGCACCGTAGCGTTCGCGCATCGCCCGCGCCCAGATACGCCGGGCTACCCGACCGAGCACCGCGTATTCGGCGTCCATGCCATTAGAGAAGAAGAACGACAGGTTGGGGGCGAAATCGTCGATCTGCATGCCCCGCGCCAGGTAATACTCAACAATGGTAAAGCCGTTGGAAAGCGTAAACGCCAGTTGCGAAATCGGGTTCGCGCCGGCTTCAGCGATGTGATAACCACTGATGGAAACGCTGTAAAAATTACGCACCCCCACCGCAGTGAACCAGGCCTGCACGTCGCCCATCATGCGCATGGCAAACTCGGTGGAGAAGATGCAGGTGTTCTGCGCCTGATCTTCTTTGAGAATATCCGCCTGCAAAGTGCCGCGCACCTGAGCCAAAGTTTCACTGCGAATGCGAGCGTAAGTCTCCGCATCGACTAGCTGATCGCCGGTAACTCCGAGCATGCCCAGACCCAGACCATCATTACCCGTAGGCAATTCACCGTGATAAGTTGGCCGAGGGCTCTCTTTATAAAGCTCGGCAATGGTCTGCTGCGCCGCATTCCAACCGCCGGTGGCAAGCAGGTATTTTTCCACCTGCTGATCAATCGCGGTGTTGAGGAAAAATGCCAGAATCATCGGCGCCGGGCCGTTAATGGTCAGTGATACTGATGTCAGCGGATCACACAGATCGAACCCGGAATAGAGCTTCTTGGCGTCATCCAGACAGGCGATCGAAACCCCGGAATTACCGACCTTGCCGTAAATGTCCGGCCGCACATGGGGATCTTCACCATACAAAGTGACCGAATCAAATGCCGTCGATAGCCGATTGGCATCGTGGTCGCCTGCCAGGTAATGAAAGCGCCGATTGGTGCGCTCTGGCGTGCCCTCGCCGGCAAACATCCGCACCGGGTCTTCACCCTGACGTCGATAGGGATAAACACCGCCGGTATAAGGATAGGCGCCGGGCAGGTTCTCGCGCCCGAGAAACCGCAACTGGTCGCCGGGATCCGCATATTTCGGAGGAGCGATTTTCGGAATTTTCAGGTGACTAAGCGTCTCAAAATAGTTTTCGCCGACAATCTCCCGTCCGCGCACCTTATAGCTGTAGGTATCGGCCACCACCGACTCACGCCGCGCTGGCCATTCCCGCAGCAGCTGCAAATTCTCATCACTCAACTCACCGAGGGCAGACTGATATTGTCGCCGCAGTCTCTGCAAGGTGACATCGCCGTCATCATCGAGCTGTTGGGCGGAATAAAAATCGAGCCATTGCGGCAACTCAGTATCTTCGAGCAGAGCCAAACTATTATGACAATGCCACGCCTGGCTGACCCTATCCGCCTGGGTTTGGATTGTGTGGTTAATAGCCCGCCCTTGTTCGGCGATTTCTGCTAAATAGCGTACCCGTTTCGCGGGGATCAGCGTTTGGCTGCTCGGCAGCTCTGCACTGGTTTCCAGGGCTGGGGTCCACTGCCCCCTGTCAAGACCGAGACGGCTGGCCATCCCCTGACAAATGTTCACAAATAGCTGGTTGACCCCAACATCATTGAACTGACTAGCAATGGTCGGGTAAACAGGAATCTGCTCGTTAGTGAGATCAAATTCCTGCCGATTACGCTGCCACTGTTTGCGCACATCGCGCAGCGCATCCTCGGCACCGCGTTTTTCAAATTTATTCAGCACCACCAGATCCGCCAGATCGAGCATGTCAATCTTTTCCAACTGGGTAGCCGCGCCGTATTCACTGGTCATCACGTACATTGAGTAGTCGACCAAATCAATAACTTCGCTGTCGCTCTGACCAATACCGGCGGTCTCGAGCAAGATCAAACCGTACCCTTCGGTGCAGAGGCAATCAATTACCTGATTGAGCACCGCACTGGTGGCCAGGTGGCTGCGTCGGGTGGCGATAGAACGCATAAAAATGCGTTGATCACGCAGGCTGTTCATGCGGATACGGTCCCCCAACAAGGCCCCACCAGTACGCCGGCGAGTCGGGTCGACCGCCAGCACCGCTATTCTCATTTCCGGGAAATAACGCAAAAACCGCTGAATCAGCTCATCGGTGAGGCTACTTTTACCGGCCCCGCCTGGCCCGGTAATACCGATCACCGGGGGCTGGCCCGGCTTACGCCTCACCGCTGGTTTGTCCGCTTCTGGCCCTTCAAGCTCTAACCGGGTTATCTGCTGCCCCACCCTTAACGCATCGGCAGGTTTACCAGCACGCCCTTTAGCCACGGCCGCTGCCGTCTTGCTGAGCATGTCGCCGATCATGCCGTCGAGGCCAAAATTACGGCCGTCCTCCGGGCTATAAATGGCAGCAATACCGTAGTCCTGCAACTCGGCAATCTCTTCGGCAACAATCACCCCACCACCGCCACCAAATACCTGAATGTGACCTGCCCCTGCCTCCTTCAACAGGTCGATCATGTACTTGAAGTACTCGATATGACCGCCCTGATAGGAGCTGATGGCAATGCCGTCGACATCCTCCTGTAGCGCCGCCAGCACAATTTCATCGACCCCGCGGTTGTGTCCCAG
>QNFC01000061.1 GCA_003645395.1 Gammaproteobacteria bacterium | reverse complement strand
TGGGAATGCAGCTGGCAGTGGTTGAGTACGCCCGTAATGTGGCCGGAATGCCGGCCGCTCATAGTACTGAATTTGATGTCGAGACTCCCGATCCGGTGATCGCAATGATTACCGAATGGACGAACATTGACGGCAGTCTTGAGAAGCGCGAAGGCAAGGTGGACATGGGCGGCACTATGCGGTTAGGTGGGCAGCGTTGTCGCTTGCGAGAAGGCTCTATGGTGAGAGAGATTTACGCGAAACCGGAGATTGTCGAGCGTCATCGTCACCGTTATGAATTTAACCCGGCGTATGTCGATAAGCTTGAGTCTGCCGGTTTACAGCTCACCGGGCAGTCTGTACTTGATTCGTTAGTTGAGATTGTCGAGCTACCCAATCACCCCTGGTTTCTGGGCTGTCAGTATCACCCCGAGTTCACTTCGAACCCGCGGGATGGTCATCCCTTGTTTACCAGTTTTGTGACAGCGGCTAAAAAGTACCGCGAGGGCGTTGAATTAAGTGCTGACCACGACGAGGAGCAAACCGCTTGAATTTATGTGGGTTTGACGTTGGTCTCGATAAACAGATTTTTGTGATTGCGGGCCCCTGTGTGGCCGAGTCCCGGGAAATGTTGATTAGTAGCGCTACTGAGTTGCGTGATATGGCCAGCCGACTCGGCCTGTCGCTGATTTTTAAGGCGTCCTACGACAAAGCTAATCGCAGTTCCAGCGAGTCCTATCGTGGTCCGGGCATGGAAAAGGGCCTGGAGTGGCTGCGTGAAGTTCGCGAAGTGACCGGCTTGCCAGTGCTCACCGATGTGCACACGCCGGAGCAGGTTGAGCTGGTTGCACCGCATGTTGATATGTTGCAGACGCCGGCGTTTCTGTGTCGCCAAACTGATTTGATTGAAGCCGTCGCGTCGTGCGGCACTCCGGTGAATATCAAAAAAGGGCAGTTTCTGGCACCGGGTGATATGCAGCAAGTGGTGAAAAAGGGCTTTGCCGCCGGTGGCGAAGGTCGGATTACCGTTTGTGAGCGCGGCGTTTCTTTCGGTTACAACAATTTGGTCGTGGATATGCGTAGTCTGGCAATTATGCGCGCCACGGGTTGTCCGGTAGTGTTTGATGCCACCCACGCAGTGCAACTGCCGGGGGGGCAGGGTGATCGCTCCGGCGGGCAGCGGGAACACATACCGGTGTTGGCGCGGGCCGCCGTCGCCGCAGGTATTAGTGGGCTGTTTATGGAGACTCATCCTAATCCTGCCGAAGCACTCAGCGATGGGCCCAATGCCTGGCCATTGGGTCGGATGGAGGAGCTGCTGGAGACACTGTTGGAACTTGATCGAGTAGTTAAAGCCAGACCGTTAGCGGAGCTGCTGTAAGGCTAGCCCAGAAACGGTTGTTGGCATTAGTAATAGAGCCCTGGCGTGATGATCTTGTTCAGCGCCTCGGCTTCTTAACCTTCCCCACCGGGTTAACTTGATTTAATATTCACTTAAATCGCCTAACTCGCTGTTTTAATGGATAGAAAATGGCAAAAATAACAAAAATTATCGGTCGTGAAATCATGGATTCCCGCGGATTTCCCACCATCGAAGCCGAAGTGACCTTGAGTTCCGGTGCGTTTGGTCGGGCGGCGGTACCTTCCGGTGCCTCCACGGGCTCGCGCGAGGCGATCGAGCTGCGCGATGGCGATGCTTCTCGCTATCAGGGTAAGGGCGTGCGCCAGGCCGTTACCAATGTCAACGAGCTAATTGCTCCGCAGTTGTTGGGCATGGACGCCGCAGACCAGGCAGGCATCGATCAGGCAATGATCGATCTGGATGGCACCGACAATAAAGCCAGACTCGGCGCGAATGCAATCCTGGCGGTTTCGCTAGCGGTGGTTAAAGCGGTCGCTGCTGATAATAAAGAGCCGCTTTACCGGACGATAAACCGTCTGGCCGGCAGTCCAGAGATGTGTTTGCCGGTGCCGATGATGAATATCATCAATGGTGGCGCCCACGCTGATAATAGCGTTGATCTGCAGGAATTTATGGTTGTCCCTGTCGGCGCCAGTAGTTTTGCTGAGGCGCTGCGCTGCGGCGCTGAGATTTTTCATTCCCTCAAGCAGGTATTGCGCGAGCGCAACCTGAATACTGCCGTGGGTGATGAAGGTGGGTTTGCGCCTGACCTCAGTTCGAACGTTGAAGCGATCACCGTGATTCTGGAAAGTATTGAACGGGCCGGCTATCGCCCCGGTGAGGATGTTCTACTGGCGCTGGATGCCGCCAGTAGTGAGTTTTATAAAGAGGGTCAGTACCAGCTTTCGGCAGAGGATCGCAGCCTTGATGCCACCGAGTTTGTTGAATTATTGGCCGAATGGGCCGATCAATACCCCATTATCTCGATAGAAGACGGTATGGACGAGAGTGATTGGGACGGCTGGGCAACGCTCACTGAGCGGCTGGGTGACCGGTTGCAGTTAGTGGGTGATGACCTGTTTGTGACTAATACGGCTATTTTAAAACGTGGCATTGATACTGGCGTGGCCAACTCGATACTTATTAAGGTGAACCAGATCGGTACGCTGACAGAAACCCTGGCGGCGATTGCCATGGCGCAGGATGCTGGTTTTACGGTCGTTGTCTCTCATCGTTCGGGTGAAACCGAAGATACGACCATCGCCGATCTTGCCGTGGCCACGGGTGCCGGGCAGATAAAAACCGGATCGCTATCTCGATCTGATCGTATTGCAAAATACAATCAGTTGCTGCGTATTGAAGAGCAGCTGGGCAGCGCGGCCATCTATCCTGGTCACGCCGTTTTTAAGGGTTTTAAAGGCCACTAATCACTATGATTAAACCACTACAACTGACACTGATTGCTCTCGTGATTGTTCTGCAGTACCAGTTGTGGTTTGGTGAGAACAATCGTTTTGAGACTCGGCGGATGGAGCGGGAACTATTTGCCGAGCAGGCGGACCTGGAAATACAGCTGGCTCGTAATAATCGTTTGCGGGCTGAGGTAAAAGATCTGCAGCACGGCCTTGATGTCCACGAAGAGTTGGCCCGTAGCGAGCTTGGCTATATTCGCGAAGACGAAATCTTTTTTCGTGTCGTCGAATGACCCATCAGCCCTGCTAATCGGGGACGTCTGGGCGCTAGTGGCAGCGGCTGGTCGGGGCACACGCATGGCCGTTGCCGAGCCGAAGCAGTATTTGTTGCTTAACGGTGAACCCCTGCTGGTGAAGACATTGCAGCGGCTGGCCAGTCATTCCCGTATTAACGGTATCGTGGTGGTGGTCAGTGCTGACGACAAGCGTTTCCCGTCGCTTGATTTAACTGAAATAGAGGCTCAATTGAGTTATCCGGTGGTGACCGTGATCGGTGGGCAAACTCGTAGTGAATCGGTTGCGCGCGGTGCAGGAAAAATTACAGATTTGTTTGCTGAACGGGAGCTAAACACGGGTAATTCAGCAGTCCTGCCCTGGGTGATGGTTCACGACGCTGCGCGGCCCTGCGTGCGTCATAGCGATATCGATTTGTTAATCGAACAGGTTGATGATCAGGGTGGGTTACTGAGTCTTGAAGTGACCGACACGCTGTGGCGGCAAGATGAGCAACTGCGCTGTGTGCAGACTCTGCCACGGGATCAACTGCGTCGGGCGTTGACGCCGCAGCTATTTCCTCTGGGGGCATTACAGGATGCGCTGGCGAGTTGCCATAAAGACGGTTTTCAGCCTACCGATGAGGCCGAAGCGATGCGTCACGCCGGATTCCGGCCGCGCCTGGTGGTCGGTTCTGCCGATAATATTAAGGTGACCCGGGCAGGCGATATGGAGCTGGCGGCGCTGTTTCTACAACGTCAGGCAGTGCAGGAAAGGAGCCATAACCTGGCGACAGACCTGTCCAGGTTAACCTGATGCTGCGGGTCGGTCAGGGCTATGACCTGCACCGCCTGGCCCCGGGTGAAACCCTGGTGCTGGGTGGTGTTGAACTTGAATCAACGCTGGGCACGGTGGCGCATTCTGATGGTGACGTGCTGCTGCATGCGCTTTGTGATGCATTGCTTGGCGCGGCAGCGTTAGGGGACATTGGTCGCCATTTTCCTGATTCTGATCCGGCTTATCGGGGTATTTCCAGTCGAGAACTGTTGTGCCGTGTTGTTGAACGGGTACGGGCGAGGGGATTTAATATTAGTAACATTGATGCCACTATTGTTGCCGAAGCCCCTAAACTTGCGCCGCATGTCGATAATATGTGCAAAAAAATAGCGAGTGCTTGTGGTTTGGAAATTAATGCGGTGAATGTGAAAGCGACGACTCAGGAAAAAGTTGGTCCGGAAGGCCGCGAGGAAGCGATCTCTGCCCAGGTGATTGTGCTGCTGGAGTCACAGGAATGATGAAACAGTGCGACATTGATGCCCATTCAATAATCGGTAGCTCGTTGAAACAATGGCTGCAAAGATTGTTCTGTGCTGCTATTGCCACGGTAATGACCTTTCCGGCTTGGGCGCAGAGCAACGGTGTGGCGCTGCAATATCACCGCATTTCAGACTCCGGGCCTGCCATTACTCGTATCAGCCCCGCCGACTTCACTGCCCACCTGGAGCTAATTGAACGGTTGGGTTTTCCGGTGCTCCCGCTTGATCTTTTGTTGACAACCATGTGTGATCGGTCTGGTAGCTCGGCATCTGCCGTCGCATTAACCTTTGATGATGCCCACCGTACTGTGTTCGAGCAGGCCTGGCCGCTGTTGCGGGAACGTGGCTGGCCGTTCGTTGTTTTCGTCAATACTGCCGCCATAGACCAGCGTCATGGTGGATCAATGAGCTGGGATCAGCTACGTGAATTGGCTCAGGCCGGGGTCATCATTGGCAATCACAGCGTTGATCACCAGCACATGAGTCGTAAACCGGCAGAGCTCACTGCTCAGCAGTGGGCATTATGGCGACGCCAGCAGGTTGTTGACGCCCAGCAGCGAATTGACGCCGAAGTTGGGACTCAACCGAAAATCTTTGCCTATCCTTATGGGGAATATGATCTTGCCACTGCAGAAATGATGGCCGACCTGGGTTATACGGCCTTTGGCCATCAATCCGGTGCGTTTGGTTGCTCGAGCCATCTACAAGCTCTGCCCCGGTTTCAGGTGTCAGGTGCTTACGCTGATCCCGAATCACTGGTGTTGAAGCTAGGTACGTTGCCGTTTCCAATAGACGGACCGCTGATCGAGCCAGTTCAGTCAGCGGGTAATCGCCAACCTCGGTTGACACTCACGTTTGGCGGGGGTTTTGACGATGGGTTTGACCCAGCCGCGGTGAACTGTTTTGCCACCGAACAGGGAGCCATCGATACCACATGGGATGCTGAGCAGCAGGTTCTGGTCGCGCAGGCAGGTCAGTCATTACCCGTTGGCCGTTCGCGCTATAACTGCACCGCCCGCAATACATTGCAGCAGCGCTACCACTGGTTTTCCCAACCCTGGTTTATTCCTGACGAGTTCGGTGAGTGGCCGGCGGAGTAGGAACGAGACAACTTAGAATTGATCTAGCCTGGCCAAATCGTTAACACGAATTATTTGCTGTAGTGACTTAATGTAAATAGTCCCGCGAGCCGAGTATTTCTCCAGCCCGGCCGCCAGCAGTTCCCCTGATATAGCCAGGTTTTGCTTGCGGCGTTGCAGTCGTAGATCGCGCAATGGCTGGTAAGCAGGGTGGCTGTTGATGTTTAAAAAATAGGCGCTGACCGATGCCTGCCAGGAGGGGTAGCTCGTCACTTCGTGGGTCATTCCCTCGGGGCGGTGATGGGGCACTAGCCCGCAGCCAGTAGAAAAACACCATTGTCCGTAAAGGTTGTTCGCTTCGCGGGCAAAGCGTGACTCTCCCCAGGCTGACTCACTTGCAGCCTGTGCAAGTACTAGCGAGGGGGGCAGCACGTCTATCTTCGCAAGTAAGGCATCAATCAAGGTCAAGTCGTCGACCTCTCCTGCGCGCAGCCGATATCTTGCTGCAAGTTGTTGCAGGGTTAGTTGCTGTGTGACGGTTAGGGTTTGCCCCAGTTGGAGTTGTTCTTTCATCCCCTGTATTGAAGTGCGTGTCTGCAGAGTCAGGTCGTTCTGTTGCTCTATCAGGGGAATCAGTCGGTCGAAAAAGCGCGATTTTTTTAAGCCGAGAGGTGTTTGTTGTGGCTTTTTTCCAGCTACCACAGGCGGGAGTTGGTACCTCATGGGCGGGCGGGGGATTGCGATCGTGTACGCAAATACCTGCGGCACAATTTTTTTGGCGGGCTGTGTATTAGTTATCGGTAGCGCAGGGCGATATGTCACCAGGCTAATCAGTAAAGAGCCGGCTAGCAGGGTGGTCAGCAGAAGAAGTTGTTGGTAACGAGTGGTCATAAGCGAAATTTCTTTGCGAAGGGATTATGCCATCGCTAGATGATGTTTCGGCCATATTTCGTCCTGCTTTAAAGGTAACTAGCGAAGTGATGTAATTGTGGTGTAATGGCCGTTCGGGTCGTGGGGTAGTTGGTATATTTGACCCGTTGACCAACTTAGAGAGGGAAGCAGGGATGAGCGAGGGATTGGCTTTAGGTGAGTTCCATCATGTGGGGGTAGTGGTGAGTGACATCAATGCTGCTATGCGTGGCAATAGCCGTTTTTTTGGTATATCCAAATGGGAGTTGCGTAAATTCGAGGCTGATCGCTTACCTGGGTTTGAAGACACTGGTTTTCTTTCGGCCATCGGCAGCAATGATAGTGGCATTGCCCTGGAGCTTCTACAGCCGCTGACGCCTGAATCACCTCATGCGGCTTTCAGAAGTTGGCGTGGCCAGGGCATGAGTCACGTGGTGACCCGTTGTAGCAGCGAGCAATTCTCCCGGTTAGAAAAACAGCTGGCCGATCAGGACATTGGGGTTGTGCATTTCCTCAACCTGCACGGCAAATTTCGTAGCGTGCAAATTGATAGCCGTCCGTTACTTAGCGGACTGGGGCTTGAGGTACAGATTGTTGACGAAGCCGGCGGTTTCGATGCCTTGCCAGTCGACCGGGTAGTGGAGTTCGACTACTCGCCGATTCTGCCTATCGACAAGCTCTACCACGTTGGCATTGTGGTTAATAATCGTGAACGGGCCACGGCCAGTTTTCGTAAGTTGCTTGGCTTGCCGGAGTTTTTGCCCCTGGAGCTGGCAGTTGGTACCAGTCTGTCAAGCGTTCTGCTACGTGGGGAATCGATCGACCACGCTGCCCGGGTAGCCTTTAGCCGGGCTCATGGTTTCTGCTTTGAATTGATGGAACCGGGTGCGGGCAAAGGCGCTTATCAGGAATTCCAAAGCCGGTACGGTGAGGGCATGCAGCACTATTTTCCGACGATTTGCGACCAGTCGGTGTTCGACGCGGCTCTGCCGGAACTGCGCGAGGAAGGCGTTGAAGTGCTGCTGGAAGGGGTTATCGATGGAGTGATGAACTACTACTACCTCGACACTGATACCCTGCTGGGCGGGGTGACCATCGAGGTGATCTGCCCCCACAATCCTGACTGGATGGGGGTGATGGGCATGACAAGTGAACAGGGTTATTTGATCGGCTTGTGAAGAGTGCGAGGTCTCGTAGCATCGGGTTTTTTGAGGCGATGATCACTCACATTCCCGCTTAGTTTGGTCGCGGAATACTAAAATTGTGGAAGACCTGTGAGGGTAGTGATTCGCAAACGTTGGATCTGTCCCTGTCTATCAGCCACTACAAATGTTTTGGGCTAGAGCACGCTCAGCGGCGGGCGAGGAGAGGCCGATCATCTAGTGAATGCGCTGGATTTCATGCGCTACCCTATATCGGCAATGTGGTAGCGATGGCCCCGGCGGCGATTTTCACCGTGCTCAATGGAGTTTTATGACTCACTATCTCGGAAAGTGGAGTGGAGCACTTGCGCAGCAAGTGCTGGTTGTCAGCTTGGTCTCAAACCTGAAGCGCAACGGCGGAGTTAAGTTTATCTAATTCTGTTTGGTAAGCCTCGATAGGCATCAGGAAATTCAGTGCAGCCCGAGGGCGGGTATTCAGTTGATGGGCAATATCATTGAGTTGGCGCTGGGAGTAAACGGACAAGTCAGTGCCTTTCGGTAGGTACTGGCGCAGCAAACCATTGGTGTTTTCATTGCTACCGCGCTGCCAGGGTGTGTAGGGGTCAGCAAAATAAATATCGATACTTAACTGTTTAGCCAGTTTCTGGTGAAGGGCCATTTCTGAGCCTCGGTCATAAGTCAAGGTTTGGCGCAGGTCCGGCGGCACCTTCTTAAACTCACGGCGAAACCCACGCAACGCTGACTGGGCGTCACAACCGGCCATTTTGACCAGCGCCACCAACCGGGTTTTACGTTCCACCAGGGTACCGACCGCAGAGCGGTTAAAAGCCCCTTTAATT
>QNFC01000060.1 GCA_003645395.1 Gammaproteobacteria bacterium | reverse complement strand
GTGTTGTTAAGGAGCCTCTGAAAAACCCTGAATTTGTATCTGGAGCCCCAGAACATCCATCTTCTTCGTTGACTTATGGCGCCTACTGTTGGTGCAAAACTTCGCAATAGAACCACTGTTACGTGCGTTTAGCGTCTCCAGAGGGCATAGCAAAAGTAGAATATCCTGGGACGCCATCCGCTTTGCCCCAGGGGCACTTCATTCGAGGTGCCCAGAATTTTTTAGAGATTCCTTCAAGGTGATCTAACGTCAAAAAATTGGCGCTGGTGGCAATCTAACGCCAAAAAAATGGCGGAATCGTTGAAGTGATTCGTTGGCAGCGAGCTAATTCCGTCACGTATTTCTCGTTAAAGCTTGCTAGAGCCTTGTCGATAGCTTGGTTAGGCGCTGACTTTTATGCTGAATTCAAAAAGTTGGCACGGATATAGCTTTAGAGTTTATGTAACGAACAACGAAGTGGCGGTTGAATACGACGGCTACTCCAACCAGGACTCCTCCCTAAGAGCACATTGCTCTTCTCCAAAGCGCTGCTTTAGTAGCGCTTTTTTTTGTCTGTTTAAAAATAAAATTCGACAGCTAGCTGAATCGAGTTATCTCTCAGGATTATCCCCCGAGCCCTTCCCCAATTTATCCCAGGGCAGTTGGTAGTATTTGGTTTCGTTGGTTATCGGGTCACGCAGGGTCAGTTGCCAAGCTGTTAATTGCAATAGTTCTTTGGTGGCTTCTGTGTGTGGAAGCAGTTTTTCGGTATGGTTGCCGTACAAGCGGTCGCCAATGATCGGCCAGCCCGCTTCCGCCAGGTGGCGGCGGATTTGATGTTTGCGTCCGGTATGAATTTGTACCGTGACCCAGGTGCGATCTGCTTCCTCATCATAGGTATGTGTAGTGACGTCACTGCGAGCGGGTTTGTTGTCCACCGGCGTGGTCAGGCGCATTACTTCGGTGTCGGTGACAAGGTGGCCGCGCACTTGCGCCCGATAGATTTTTACCACTTCGCGATCGTGAAACTGACGACTCAGCTCGCGGGCGCTGGTCTTGCTGTGAGCAATAACAATTAAACCATTGGCGGCGCGATCGAGGCGGTGGACGAGATAGGCACTGCGCTGCGGGGTCAGATGTTGTTCGGCAAACCGGGTCAGGGTGCAGTGGTCTCCCCACTTTGAACCCTGCGAGAGCATCCCGGCAGGTTTATTCCAGACGCTATAGCTGCCCTCGTCAGCGACCAGTATTGCGTCATCCGTGGTGGTAGCGAGTACCGCGGCGTCGTAATAGAGGTGCAGCTCGTCGTGTGCTGCTACTTTACGGCTGGCGCGTCGCAACCGGCGCACCTGCTCACCCCGTTGCCACCAGACGGCACCCTGTTTCATGACCTGTTTAACCCGGGTCTTAGTCAGGCCAGTGGCGGTTGCCAGCAGGGTGACAGCATCGGAATCAGTCTCTACGGTGAGGTGGAATTCCTGTTTGATAATACCTGCTGGGGGCTTCTCTTCGGTAGACATGGCATCCAGGTTGCGAGCCCGTTAAGTTTCGTCACCTAGTTTTTTGGTTAACTCTTCTGCCAGGCCGGTGTAATCGCCAGGGGTCAGCGCGGTGAGGCGTTCCCTGGCTTCTGCAGGAATGTCCAGACCGTTGATAAAAGCGTCAAGGTCGTCGCGGGTGATACGCTGGCCGCGGGTAAGTGCTTTCAGCTTTTCGTAAGGCTCAGGCACGCCGTAGCGGCGCATGACTGTTTGCACCGCCTCGGCCAGTACTTCGAGGTTGGCGTCCAGGTCAGCGGCGAGGGCACCATGGTTAATCTCCAGTTTCCCCAGACCTTTTAGCAGCGCAGGGCCGGCAATCATTACATAGCCCAGAGCGCTGCCAACGCTGCGAATGACCGTGGAGTCGGTCAGGTCGCGTTGCAGACGGGATAGGGGTAGTTTACGAGCCAGGTGTTCGAGCAGGGCGGTCGCAATGCCCAGATTGCCCTCGGCATTTTCAAAATCAATTGGATTTACTTTGTGAGGCATGGTCGACGAACCGACTTCACCGGCCACCACCCGTTGGCGGAAATAGCCCAGCGAGATGTAGGACCAGATATCCCTGCACAGGTCAATGAGAATGGTGTTGATGCGGCACTGAGCGTCGAAAAGCTCAGCCATGTAGTCGTGGGGTTCGATTTGCGTAGTGTGGGGGTTAATGGTGAGCCCGAGGCCACCAATGAAATTTGCCGATAGCTGCGGCCAGTCGATTTCGGGATAAGCACAGACGTGAGCGTTGAAATTACCCACCGCACCGTTGAATTTGCCGAGCAGGTTTATTTCTGTCAATTGGGTGCGCTGACGACGCAAGCGGGCAACCGTGTTGGCGAGTTCCTTGCCCAGGGTGGTGGGTGAAGCCGGCTGGCCGTGGGTGCGGGCGAGCATCGCCACGTTGGCGTGGTCGTTGGCGAGGTCGGTAATGACCTGTTCGATCTGCTTCAGCATCGGTAATAGCAGCTGGTCGCGGCCGGCCTTGAGCATCAGCGCGTGGGACAGGTTATTGATATCTTCCGACGTGCAGGCGAAGTGAATAAATTCGCTCGCAGGTGCCAGGTCATCATCAGCGAGCAGTTGTTCGCGCAGGTAATACTCCACCGCTTTTACATCGTGATTGGTGGTGCTTTCAATTTCCTTGATGCGGGTCGCTGCGGCCGAGTCAAAATTTCGATCGAGGGCTCGTAAGCGCTCAACGGCAGCATCGGAAAACGGTGCCAGTTCAACAATTTCTGGCTCGCTTGCCAGTTGAATAAGCCACTCGATTTCAACCCGTAACCGGTGGTGGATGAGCCCTGACTCGCTGAATAGGGTAGCGAGCTCGCGGGTATGGCGCTGATAGCGACCGTCGAGGGGTGATAAAGCACTGAGTGAGCTGATGGTCATGCTGGTTTAATTCCGGGGAATGACGATGATGGGTCGAAGGGCTATTGATAAGGGTTTGGCACGTAACAGCCAGTGATATAATTCTACCCCTTTTGAATGTGTCACTTCGTGCCGCGCGAGGCGTTGCCGCCGAAAGTTAGTGACCTGTTTTAGCCTGAAAATTATAGAGCGATCATTAAGTCAGCCGTAGCGTAGCGGTGGCTCAGTTCTCTGCTAGATCGCCTGATTTCGATCCTGTTTTTGATGGAGAGTCCACAATGACTTCAAAGTTTTCCTTTACCCGCAAAACCCTGCAATCCACCGGTGCAGCGGTCGATTACTATAGTTTGCCAAGCCTCGAAGAGAAGGGCCTTAGCAAGGTTTCGCGGTTGCCGATGTCGATCCGAGTACTGCTCGAATCCGTGCTGCGGAATCAGGACCACGCCGCCGTAGAAGACGCTCACATCGAAGCACTGATGAACTGGGGCCAGGCGGGCGGCGAAGGTGAAGTACCGTTTATACCCGGTCGAGTGGTATTGCAGGATTTTACTGGCGTGCCCTGCGTGGTGGATTTGGCTGCATTACGTAGCGCCATGCAGCGCGCTGGCAAAGACCCCAGCATTATTGAGCCGCTGGTGCCGGTTGATCTGGTCATCGACCATTCGGTGCAGGTAGACAAAGCCGGCAGTGCCGATGCTCTGCAGGAAAATACCCGTATTGAATTTCAGCGTAATAAAGAGCGCTACGAATTTTTGCGTTGGGGTCAGGGCGCTTATGAAACCCTGAACATCACTCCGCCATCCGTGGGCATCGTCCACCAGGTCAATATCGAGTACCTGGCCAAAAGCGTGCTCACCAAACAGCAAAATGGCACGGTTGCCTACCCGGATTCGCTGGTGGGTACCGATTCACACACGACCATGATCAACGGTTTAGGCGTGGTCGGCTGGGGCGTTGGCGGTATCGAGGCTGAGGCTTGCATGCTTGGTCAGCCTATCTACATTCCAATGCCAGAAGTGATTGGTTTTCGTTTAAATGGCAAATTGCCGGATGGGGTGACTGCAACTGACCTGACCCTGACTATTGTTCAGCAGCTGCGTAAATACGGCGTGGTGGGCAAGTTTGTCGAATTTTTTGGTGCTGGTCTGGACCACCTGCCGCTAGCCGATCGCGGCACCATCGCCAATATGGGGCCAGAATACGGCGCTACGATGGGCTTTTTCCCGGTTGATCAGGAAACGCTGAACTATCTCCGCTTTACCGGTCGTAGTGAAGAGCAGATTCAGTTGGTTGAAAATTACTACCGCGCTCAGGGTATGTTCCGCACAGCAGATACTCCCGAACCACAATTTACCGATGTGCTTGAACTCGACCTGGCCAGCATAGAGCCGAGTCTGGCTGGTCCGCGCCGTCCCCACGATCGTATCAGCCTGAAAAATATGGCTAGCCAGTTCAAGCAGAGTTTGCCAGAGCCGGTGGCCGACGAGGGCTTTGGTGTGTCGGCGGTGGATACCAGTGTGGAGGTAAAGGGTTTTGACGGTGCCGAGCTAAGTCATGGTTCGCTAGTGATTGCGGCGATTACCAGCTGTACAAACACCTCTAATCCTGGGGTGATGCTCGCGGCAGGCCTAGTTGCAAAAAAAGCGATAGAAAAAGGCCTGACCATCGCTCCCACGGTGAAAACCAGTCTCGCACCAGGTTCACGGGTGGTGACCGAATATCTCGAAAAAGCGGGTCTCCAGGATTATTTAGACCAGCTTGGGTTTCAGACTGTCGGCTATGGTTGCACTACCTGTATTGGCAACTCCGGTCCGCTTGACCCGGCCATTGTCGATGCGGTCAACGAGCAGGATCTGGTCGTCAGTGCGGTGCTTAGTGGTAACCGAAACTTTGAAGGTCGTGTTAGCCCGCACACCAAAGCAAACTATCTGGCATCGCCGCCGCTAGTGGTGGCTTATGCACTTGCTGGCAATGTTAGCGTTGATTTTGAGCAAGACCCTATCGGCACAGGCAGTAACGGCGAAGCAGTCTATTTCAAGGATATCTGGCCATCGACGGCAGAGGTGGCTGCAGCCGTACAGCTGGCCAATGACCCGGCGCTTTACGCCGCGGGTTATAAGGATGTTGCTACCAGCAATGCGGATTGGAACGCCATTGAGGCCGATGATTCCGCCGCGGTTTACGACTGGAAAGCTGATTCCACCTACATTCAGGAACCGCCATTTTTTGTTGATTTCCCTGAGCAGGCTACGGCTATTGCGCCAATCACTGGTGCTCGCGCCCTACTGAAATTGGGTGATTTTGTTACGACTGACCATATTAGTCCGGCCGGGGTGATTCCTGCTGACGGCCCTGCGGCTGCCTATCTGCTGGCAAACGGTGTTCCTAAGAGTGATTGGAACAGCTTTGGCTCCCGTCGTGGCAACGACCGAGTGATGGCCCGAGGTACATTCGGCAACATTCGTCTGAAAAATGACCTGGTCGCCCCGCGCGAAGGTGGTTGGACTCGCTACCTGCCTACCGGTGAGGAACTCTCTGTTTATGATGCGGCGCAGAAATACATCGCTGACGGCACGCCCCTGGTGGTGTTGGCCGGACAGATGTATGGCGCAGGGTCATCGCGTGATTGGGCGGCGAAAGGCACGTTTCTGCTGGGAGTAAAAGCAGTGGTCGCTGAGAGTTACGAACGCATTCATCGCAGCAATTTAATCGGTATGGGTGTACTGCCGCTGCAGTATCTCGAAGGCGAAAGCGCTGAAAGCCACGGGCTTACCGGTAATGAGCAGTTTGATGTGCCCGATTTGAGCGACTCAATTCGCCCTGGTGACCACGTTACCCTGCGGGCCACTGTAGATGGCAACAGCAAGGATATTGAAGTGCTGGCACGCATTGATACCCCCATTGAGGTGGACTATTACCGCCACGGTGGCATCTTGAATTATGTGCTGCGTAATTTTATGGCAGCGTCATAAAAATGATTTCATCGGGTGATTTTGACGTTGCTACTTTTGTTCTTCTGGCAACGGATGAGCCGGATGAGTTTAATCGTCGCCGTCGGCAGTTAATTGATGCCAATATTTCCGCTGCCCCGGCTCATATTCAACAGAAGTTGCGTCATTTGCAGTGTCGGGCGGACCTGGTGCGAGAAGGCGCCCGGTCACCGCTGGAGGCTACCCAAAAACTGTCGTCGATGATGTGGGATTCCGTTGGTGCCCCCGGTGGATTACGGGGGGCGCTGAATGCACTTGCTACCGGTGACGTCAGTTTATTAGCAGCTGAACCGGTGGGAACTGAAAAAGCCAAGGTATTACAGTTTCCGAGCGCAAAGCCCGTTGATTCGGATTGATTTTCGCAGACTAATTGCTGGCGGTTGAGGTGCCCACTTGGTCAATCACGGCACCGCCGAGGCAGCAATTGTCTTGATAAAAAACGACTGATTGCCCCGGCGTTAATGCTCGCTGGGGCCGGTCAAAAACTACTGCAACGGCGTGTTCGTTAACCACCGAGACCTGACATGTTTCCAGCGCCTGCCGGTGCCGGCTGCGTGCCAGACAGGTAAACGAGCTCTCTGGCGGTTTACCGGCGACCCAATGGGGTTCGATTGCGGTTAGTCGGTCTGCTAATAGCAGTGGGTGGTCGTGACCCTGTACGGCCAAAAGTTTGTTGCTGGCAATTTGTTTCTCGGCGACAAACCAGGGTGCCTCATCGTGATCGCGCCTGCCGCCGATTCCGAGCCCCTGGCGTTGACCGATGGTGTAGTACATCAGGCCATTGTGTTGACCCAGCCGATTGCCGTTGGTGTCGACGATATCACCTGGTTGGTCGGGCAGGTGCTCGCTCAGAAATTCTCGGAAAGGTCGCTCGCCAATAAAACAGATGCCGGTGCTGTCTTTTTTGTCCGCTATGGGTAATTTATGTTCAGCAGCGATACGGCGAATTTCAGGTTTGTCGAGCTGGCTGAGTGGGAACAGTGACCTGGCAAGTTGGGGCTGACCGAGCATGTACAGAAAGTAGGTTTGATCCTTATTCCGGTCTGCAGCCATGGTTAGTTTGTAGCCATCGGTGTCCCGGGTGATTCCAGCGTAGTGGCCGGTGGCGATATAGTCGCCGCCAAGTTGCTCAGCTAGTTGTAAAAAGGCTTTGAATTTGATCTCCCGGTTGCAGAGTATGTCCGGGTTGGGAGTGCGCCCGGCGAGGTGCTCGTCGAGAAAATGGACGAAGACATCGCGCCAGTATTCGCCGGCAAAGTTGGCGGTCTGCAAGGGAATCTCCAACTGCTCGGCGACTGCGCTGGCGTCTGCAAGGTCGGCTTCTGCGCTGCAATACTCGTCGTCGTCATCGCCCTCCCAGTTTTTCATAAACAGGCCGGTAACCTGATAACCCTGCTGTTTGAGGAGCAGGGCCGCAACCGCCGAATCGACCCCGCCAGAGAGGCCGACAATCACATGGCTGTCTTGCGGTGAAGCGGATGGAAAATCAGGCAATGCTTGGTTCCAGCACATCGCTGAGTAGTGTTAATGGATAGCGCGCACCGTTTAGGTAGTCATCAATGCAGCGGGTAACCAGCACGCAGCGAAGTTGGTGTGAAGAGTTTTCAAGCTGTTCGAGGCTCAACCAACGGGTGCGCAAAATCGCGCCGTCCAGTGGCTCAGGCGATATCTGTTCACCGAGTTGGCCACTGAAGGTGTAGCGCAAAAAGGTTTCACCATCGCGGGGACTGATCCAGCGATAGATACCGACCAGGGCCTCAGGTTTAAACATCCAGCCGGTCTCTTCCATGGTTTCACGGATGCAGGCCTCGACAAGACTCTCGCCCTCTTCAAGGTGTCCAGCGGGCTGGTTGATTACTTTCTCGCCGAGGCTGTTGAGCTCTTCCACTAGCAGGTAGGCGCCGTCGCGTTCAGCAATGGCTGCCACGGTGACGTGGGGTTTCCAGATCAGATCAGACATTAATTATTTCGCCATTTGATTGAGCAGCCCATGCTGGGGATTTGCTGTTGCGGACCCTGGCCGGTCATAGCGGTTTGCTGCATCGCCAGTAGCAGATCACGGCGGGCGTCGGGTACGGCGGCCTTTCGACTCTCATCCAGTTGGCCCCGGTATTGAAGTTTGAGTTCAGCGTTGTAACCGAAAAAATCGGGGGTGCAGACGGCGCCGTAAGCGCGAGCGATCTGTTGTGATTCATCAAATAAATAAGGAAACGAAAACTGGTGCTGTTGCGAAAACTCGATCATTTTATCAAAGCTGTCTTCAGGGTAATCGGCGGGGTCGTTGGACATGATCGCCACGCTGTTGATGCCCTCAGTTTGCAGCGCCGCGCAATCGTTAACAATACGGTCAATTACGGCAATAACATAGGGGCAGTGGTTGCAGATGAACATCACCAGAGTGCCGCGCTCTCTACGACACTGCTCTAGTGACCAGTTGCGGCCGTCTACTCCAGGCAGGGCGAAATCGATAGCAGGGGTGTCAAAATCGCAGACAGGGGTTTCTGTTCTGACCATAGTGCTTAATC
>QNFC01000059.1 GCA_003645395.1 Gammaproteobacteria bacterium | reverse complement strand
TACGGGCCATACATTGAATATTTATTCGATTATTGGTTTGATACTGCTAATTGGGCTGGTGGCAAAAAATTCGATTTTGCTGATCGACCTGACCAACCAGCGCCGTAGTCAGGGGATGACTATCGCCGAGGCACTTAAAGATGCCTGCCCAACTCGATTGCGGCCGGTGTTAATGACTTCGCTCACGGTGATTCTGTCGATGGCCCCAGCAGCCATGGGCTACGGCCCCGGTGCCGACCGTAACGGCCCCCTGGCAGTTGCGGTAATTGGCGGCATGGTCACCTCTACACTACTGACGCTGGTGGTGGTGCCGGTGGTCTATTCGCTGATCGAAAATATGCTGCTGAAAATTCAGGGGCGCAAACTCGCCGCAGCGATCGCTCACGTCGACTACGTTAACTAACCAAACAGGTGATCCCCGCTGTTCAGCCGGGATCACCTGTTTGGTTAAAGTTCCATCGCCATGCCGCCGACCAGAGTAGATTCCCTATTTTGTCCCGGAGACCGAAATGAGCAGCAGCCTGATTACCCTGATTGTGTTGATTGCCGTGGCAATCTGGTTAGTGAGTATCTACAACCGTCTGGTTTCGCTGCGCAACCGTTTCAAAAACGCCTTTGCGCAAATCGATGTGCAGCTTAAACGACGCTATGAATTAATTCCCAACCTGGTCGAAACTGCAAAAGCCTATCTCAAGCACGAAAGCATAACGCTGGAGGCGGTGATTGTGGCGCGTCAGGGTGCGGTCACCGCAAATGACAGGGCTGCAATGGATCCCGCCAATCCGGCGGCCATTCAGGCTTTAATCACCGCCGAAACCGCATTGACCGGCACGCTTGGCAAACTGTTCGCTCTGCAGGAGAACTATCCCGATCTGAAAGCTGACGGCACCATTCAGCAGCTGATGGAAGAGCTCACTAGCACCGATAACCGGGTGGCGTTTGCCCGCCAGGCTTATAACGACTCGGTCATGGAGTACAACACCTCGCGGGAAATGTTTCCGAATAACTTTATTGCCGGGCCGTTTAAGTTTTTGCCCGCCACCTCATTTGAAATTGATATCGCCGCCGAGCGGGAAGCACCTAAAGTCAGCTTTTAGGGTCACATCGACCCCAATTTCAATATTCAAGCCTCGTCTAATTTCCGATGAATTTCTTCGAGCACCAGGCTCGGGCACGCCGGCAGAGTCTTCTGCTAATTGTGCTATTCCTGTTGGCGGGTGCACTGTTGGTTTGTGCAGTTACTATAGTAATTGCTTATTCCTATCTGTACTTCACTGCGTCGTTCACCCATCAAGCTACGGGCGCACTTAAGCAGCTCGGTGCCGGGTTTTTCATTTCGGTGGCACTGACAACGCTAACTATCATTATCGGTGCGAGTCTGTGGAAATTGTCACTGCTATCGAAGGGGGGGCACGTCGTCGCCGAAATGCTGGGTGGGGAACGAGTCGACCCGGGCAGTCATGACCCGGCGAAACTAAGGCTAACCAATGTCGTCGAGGAGATGGCCATCGCATCGGGTACACCCGTGCCAGCGATATACCTTATCGAAGCCGAAGGCATCAACGCGTTCGCCGCAGGGTTCTCACCTGGTCAAGCAGTGATTGGCGTCACCCGTGGTTGTATGGAATTGCTTAGCCGCGATGAATTGCAGGGTGTCATCGCCCACGAGTTTAGCCATATTCTCAATGGCGACATGCGCTTGAATATGCGCCTGATAGGTGTTTTGCACGGGATACTGGTAATCGGATTGCTGGGTCAGGCATTAATGCGCGGCACATTCAAACGTTCGCGTTACCGATATCGTTATCTAGACAGTGATCCGGCGCGACGGCGTAGCACCGGGGGCACGGTTCAGACCATTCTTCTTGGCCTTGCGCTGCGGATACTTGGCTCCGTTGGCTTATTTCTTGGCAGGCTGATCAAAGCGGCGTTATCGCGGCAGCGAGAATTTTTGGCGGATGCATCGGCCGTGCAATTTACCCGCAATGCGGACGGCATGGTTAACGCGTTGCGCAAAATCCGTGTCCACGATCGCGCAGCCCGCATCATTGCACCTAATACAGAGCAGGTCAGTCATCTTTTTTTTGGCGAAGCCGTGAGTAGTGGATTCACTGATCTGCTATCGACCCATCCACCGATCGCTGTGCGAATCAAACGTATCCGCCCCCGGTTTGCAATAGACCGTGACCCAGCACCGAGAACGGGTGTCGAAACTCTGGAAAACGCCGGTCTCATTCCGCGGTTTAGCGGCTTTGAAATCGCCGGTATGGCCCCGGCATCCACCTTGGTTGAAGGTTCATCTAATTTGACGCCCGATCTGGTCGTTGCCGCAGTTGGCACTCCACAACCCGAACACCTGGAACAGGCAAAGAAAGCCCATGAAGCGATACCCAATGACCTGATCGAACTTGCGCACCAGTCCTACGGTGCGCGGGGGCTGTTAATTGCCCTGTTACTTGATAAAAACAAAGCCCTGCGGGCCAGCCAGCTACGAGTGGTATCCGATGGTGCCAGCGACCGGTTTGTTAACCTGGTTAAAGAGTGTGCCACCCAATCAGATACGTTACCCACCGAGTTGAGATTGCCCCTCCTTGGTATGACATTACCGGCCGTGGCGATGCTTGAAGAAGCGAAAATTAATCAGCACCTGCAACTGATGCGCAACGTAGTAACGGCCTGCCAACCAATGATCCTGGCGCAATACGTTGTTTTTGCGATTGCACGCACGCAGTTAACTAACGAGCGGGGTAGGCCGCGACATGTTTACCATCGCCGGCTAAAGCCCCTTAGTGTTGATGTGGCAGTCGTTGTCGGTCTGTTAGCTCGGGTAGGGCACACCGATGAGGCCACCGCCAGACTCGCATTTACTGTCGCAATGGCAGAAGCAGGTGTAACGACCAGTGAGTTGCCGCCCATTGAAATGGCTACGGTTTCCGCGTTGGAGAAGAGCCTGAAGAAGCTAGGTGGTTTAGCGCTAATGCCAAGAATGAAGTTGGTATCAGCCCTGGCTACTGCCGTGCTTTATGATCAAGATGTGCGCATCGGCGAGCTGGAATTATTGCGTGCAATTTGTGAGATACTCGATTGCCCGCTTCCACCTTTGCAGGCGAGTGTTTAGCATTAAATCCCCGTCTATTTTTCTAACAAAGCCCGTATTACTTTAATAACAAGACCAAACTATCAATATGACTGCCTGGCTCCCCTATGTCCTGCCGCCGCTGATCGGTGCCGTAATCGGTGGCGTCACTAACGATGTCGCTATTCGCATGCTGTTTCGGCCCTACCAACCACTGTATCTGGGGAAATGGCGCATGCCGTTAACTCCGGGCCTGATCCCTCGCGAGCGAGAGCACATCGCCGAAGCGATCGCAGAAACCTTCGTTGCCCACGTTTTTGGCAATGACGACGTGGCCGAGCTATTTTTGACCGATAAGGTGAAAGAAGATCTAAAAGCCCGTGTTGACGAGTTAATCGGCAAACTCGGCGGTATGCTCGATATTAACGAGACGATGCTCGGCATGGCGCGAACCATGGCGGGCGGATACCTTATCGCAGAGATCGGCAAAGTTGCTGAACGCGCCGGTGACGATAGTGAGGCCATCAAGTTACGTATTCAGCAGAAAATTGACGACCTCGACGTCGCTACGCTTGAGGAACTGGTGCTCGGTTTCTCGCGCAAGCAGTTCCGTCACATCACCTGGTTTGGGGTTTTGCTCGGTTTTATGATCGGCGTCGTGCAGGTGTTGCTGTTCCAATTCCTGTTATAACCGACCTTCTAAGGCGAAATTATTGAACGATTTTCGCCAGGGAGTCGCTCTGACTGTTTGTGCCCTAGAACGATGTGGAACAACCGCGGCTATCGACTACTTAATCAACGCCGAAAACGATCATGGGTTATTTTTTTATGATTAGCTTTAAATTAATTTGTTAACTATCTGTTAATCATTGATTAAAATTGAATTCTGTTAGTCTGTCCACTCTGATAAAACGAAAGATCATCCACGTCGATATGGACTGCTTTTTTGCAGCAGTAGAGATGCTCGACAACCCCGAGCTGGTCGGCAAAGCGATTGCTGTCGGCGGCGATCCATTAACTCGCGGTGTGATCGCCACTTGCAGTTATGAGGCGCGAAAATTTGGAATCCACTCTGCAATGGCGTCAGCCCGGGCCGTTACGCTCTGCCCGCATCTGCAGATACTACCGCCTAGAATTGCCCGCTACCGTGAAGTTTCGACCCAAATTCGAGCTATCTTTGCTGAATTCACACAAATTATTGAACCCCTGTCTCTTGATGAGGCGTATCTGGACGTTACCGACTGCAGAGCTCATCAGGGTAGTGCAACCCGTATCGCCCAGGCGATAAGGGCGCAAATCCATCAACAAACCGGTTTAACCGCGTCGGCGGGGATAGGCCCTAACAAGATGCTCGCCAAAGTTGCCAGTGACTGGAATAAGCCAGACGGTCAGTTCGTTGTTACCCCGGCCGAAGTCGATGACTTTGTTCGGCTTTTACCAGTCTCTAAACTTTTTGGTGTTGGTAAAGTCACCGGAGAAAAACTGCACCGTGCGGGAATTGAGACCTGTGGTGATCTGCAGGCCTGGTCAGAAACTCAACTTCAACAGCAGTTTGGCCGCTTCGGGTCACGCCTGCATCAGCTTTGTCGCGGTATCGATCAGCGCCCCCTTGAGACCGATCGGCAACGTAAGTCAGTAAGTGTTGAACGAACTTTTGCGGATGATCGTGCAGACCTGCAATCCTGCCTGCTAGAGCTGCCACAGCTGTTAACCAAACTCCAGCGGCGGCTGGAAGACTCACCAGCGGTGGCAGCGAAATCAATCACTACACTGGTAATGAAAATCAAATTTTCTGACTTTGCCCAGACTACCATTCAACAGGCCGGAGACAAGCCCAACCTGGACAGTTACACCGCACTGTTAAAACAAGGTCTAAATCGTCGCCGTAAAGCCGTTCGATTGCTCGGCCTGGGGGTCCGCTTTGGCGATGGGCACGCAATCGATGGAAACCAGATGGATTTACCAATCTAAAAATAGTGGTTACCAATGCTGTCTTAAAACACAGGTGGCCGCTCTATGTTGATCAAGCTCGATCGAAAATGGCCGAAGAGTAGGACATACAAAAAAACTCTTCACAGGCCAGACAGTAATGGATTCATTAAGCAAAACCTCTCCGGTAATGATTTTGGCGGAAGCGTCCGTTGGCGAGCAGTGGCGCGACCTGTTAGCAACACCGAACCGCACCATCATTCTGGTTACGAACCATTCAGACCTGTTGTATCAGCTGACCAATACTGAACCCGCGCTGGTCATTGTCGACGACACCAGCGCAGGCTGTTCGCCGGAGTTATTAAGCGCCCGTATTGGGCAGGCAGGCGTATCAATGCCACCGGCAATGCTGGTGGTGGTGGATGGCGGCCGAGCAGCCGCCGTCCAGGTTGATCCGGCAATGGGGCCGTTTGACTATCTATCGGCTGGGTGTGAGCCATCGATGTTCCGGGCCAAGGTGGCCTTTCTATTGCGGATGCAGCGCCAGCAACAGATGTTCTACTCATCCCTGCGCGAGCTTGACCGTTTGAACCAACAGCATCAACATTTATTAAATGCGACAGCGGACGGTATTCTCGGGCTTGATCAACAGGGAGTGATCCGCTTTGCCAACGCCGCTGCCGGTGATTTGCTTCGTTGTGACAGTGAGCTGTTGTTGGGCAAGAGTTATCGCGCGTTACTTCAACCGGGGTGGCGCGATCTTGCGCCGCAGGAAGAGAAAGCTTTTCACCCGAAACAGAATGAAGACACCGAGTTTTATCGCATCGATGGACGTCCATTTCCCGTCGCCTGTCGTCCCGGTGCTGTAAGTGGCGATTCAGAAGTTACCTCGGTGGTACTGTTTGAAGATATATCAGCACGCAAACAGGTCGAAGCAGCGCTACGTCGTCGGGCCGAACAGGACCCGTTAACCGGATTAGCGAACAGAGCGGCTTTTCAGGATTTTCTTAGCGGTGCATTGGCCCGCGCAAGGCGCTCCAACAAGCAGCTCGGTTTACTTTATCTTGATCTCGACGGCTTTAAGAAAATTAACGACGAACTTGGTCATCAAGTTGGTGACCAGTTATTAAGCGGCATAGCGAAGAGACTGGTCAGTGCGGTTCGGTCCGGCGACCTGGTCGCACGTGTTGGCGGCGATGAATTCGTTATCGTGCTTGATGACGTCGCCGGTAAACCAGGATGCCAGATCGTTGCACAAACCATCACCAGCGTACTTAATGCGCCGCATCACATTAATGACAAGCCGATTCACTGCGGCTCCAGTATCGGTA
This sequence comes from Gammaproteobacteria bacterium, assembly GCA_003645395.1. GTDB lineage: Bacteria > Pseudomonadota > Gammaproteobacteria > Immundisolibacterales > Immundisolibacteraceae > QNFC01. The sequence continues at coordinate 2,091 of QNFC01000059.1, read as the reverse complement.
TCGCGACATTTCCGCAAGACGGGCTGGATGAGACCACCTTGCTCGCAACATCCGACAGGGCGATGTATCAGGAAAAACTGGTTCGAGATCAACACGTCGCTTGATTCGAGGGCAATGCGTTGAACAGGCCAGCGAACGACTCCAGATCAGCATAGGTTTTGTAATGTGAATCCTCCGTTAACCCGTTATTATCTCGCTGCAAATTCAATTTCCCACAGCGGATAATAATGAGGAGTTAGGATTAATGGAGATCACCGAGCGCACGATCGCTACCGGCGGCTTTGATACTTTTTTTCATGAGACCGGCGCAGGCAATGAGCAGACCTTACTGCTGCTTCATGGGTCAGGCCCAGGCGCGAACGCCATTTCTAACTGGCAGTTCGCACTGCCATTCCTGGGCGAAACTTATCACTGCCTGGCGCCCGATATCGCCGGGTTTGGTGAAAGCCCCTGTGATCAGCCACCCACCGGCGCTGCCGCCTGGATCGACGTTTGGGTGCAGCAGATGATCGATTTTCTTGATGCATTGGGACTGGAAAAAGTCAGCCTGGTGGGCAATTCCATGGGTGGTGGCGTATCGCTACACCTGGTGGATCGCCATCCGGAGCGCTTTGAGCGGATAGTGCTGATGGGTGCCGTCGGCGTGCCATTTACCGCTACTGAGGGGTTAAAACGCGGCTGGGGTTATTACAACACCGCGACTAAAGATGAACTGGCTTATCTGGTACGCAAATTCCTGCACAACCCCGGTGTGCTCGGCGGCGATGTCGATGCTATCGCCGAAACCCGCTTCAAGTTCGTAATGCAGGATAAGGTTAAAGAACAGTTTGTGGCCATGTTCCCCGGCGACACCCAGACCCACGTCGACGCGTTCATTTTACCGCCGGAGCGGCTGGCAAAAATGCAGCAGCCGTTCATGGTTACTCACGGCCGCGAAGATTTCTTTATTCCTCTCAGCAATTCCTATTACATGGAAGAGCACCTGCCTAATGCTCAGCTCCACGTGTTCAGCAAGTGCGGCCACTGGATTCAGATTGAGCAGCGCAAATCGTTCAACAATATCGTCAAATTCTTTTTTGACGGTGCCCTTGATCAATGAACAGGAATCGATAAAACAGCACCTACAGGGCGAAACACCATCGGCCATGACACCGGTAACGTGTCACGGCCGACTTGAGGAAGCACAGATTTAATCAGCGCTTGCTTCACTGCTGCGGGTAGCTATCGCGCTTGAGGTCGACCAGACCGGTTACCTTCTGGGCGGTTAAAAAACGGTTAATGTTGGCGGCTGCCTGGCGCACAGCAAGTAAATCTGCGCCCGGTGCCCGGGGTGAGTTGTGCGGTGAAGCAAGCACGTTGGGCAAATCCAGGAAGGGATAATCAATCCTGAATTCTCCATGGCGAAATGGCTCTACCCACCAGGCGTCAATCGCTGCGCTAGCCTCCGGATGAGTTTTAAGGTGTTCATACAAGGCTTGCTGATCAACGATTTCACCGCGGGCCACGTTGACAAAAATTGAGTCTGGTTTCAGCCAGGCGAGTTGTTCCGCACCCAACAGGTCTTTGGTATCTATCGTCAGTGGCAAGCTCACCACAAAGACGTCGCTGGCGCGCATTACCTGTTCAAGGTCGCTAATCGTGCCGGTAAATTCCACATGCGGTTGCGGCGAGCCACTGCTATTAATGGCCAGTATGGTCATGCCCAAATCACGCAGTAGCTTAGCCGTTTCTTTGCCGATGCCACCATAGCCGAGAATTCCAGCAACCTTGCCACGTAGACTGCCCGTTATTGACAGTTGGTCAAACTCACCGTCACGCATCGCCTGCTGACGTTGTGGTAATTTTTTGGTTAACGCCAACACCATGGCCAATATGTGCTCGGCCATCGGCTCGGCGTAAGCACCCGCGTTACAGGCCACGGAGGTTTTATCCGGGAAATGACTAAAATCGATATGGTCAACACCCGCGCTTAAACTCTGTACAAAATCGAGGTGAGGCATCTGTTTCAGCACCCCCGCTACCAGCTCTTTATCAGGGTGAAGACAAAAAACGATGTTTGACTCAATGAGCTGGTGGCGTCGTCCGGGCTCG
>QNFC01000058.1 GCA_003645395.1 Gammaproteobacteria bacterium | reverse complement strand
TGAGCTGGTGTGTGTCGAATTGTTACACAGGCGCGATGCCGTCCTGAGGCTTTATGTTGACGCGCCCGACGGGGTCGGCGTCAAAGATTGCGAAGCCGTTAGTCGCTATGTTAGTGGGGTTCTCGACGTAAACGACCCCGTGTCGACTAACTACATACTTGAGGTTTCGTCCCCCGGTGCTGACCGGCCATTGGTCACTGAGGAGCATTTTATGCGTTTCCGTGGGCAGGAGGCGAGGGTGCAGTTGCGCCGGCCGCAGGGAGGAAGTAAAAATTTCCGCGGCGAAATTGTCGATGTTGTTGGCGATGATCTGCAACTTGCGGTTGATGGCGAGACGGCCATATTTTCGCTGTCAAACATTCGTCGTGCGCGATTGGTGCCTTCGTCTTTTGAAGCAGGGGTTCACTGAATGGACAATAAAGAAATCTTGCTCGTCGTAGACGTGGTCTCTGCTGAGAAAGCGCTGGAGGCGGTGGTTATATTCGACGCTATCGAGCTTGCTCTCGCAGCTGCGCGCAAGAAAATCACCACAGAGGATGCTGAGTTTCGCGTCCAGATCGATACGAATACAGGTAATTATGAGACTTTCCGCGTCTGGAGGGTTGTTGCTGACGAAGACGGTGAAGAAGAAGGGTTGGTGTTTAATCCTGATTGTATGGTTCGCCAAAGTGACGTCCAGCAACGCCGGGCTGAGTTGGAAGTCGGCGACCAGCTAGAAGAGCCGGTCGAGAATGTCGAGTTCGGTCGCATTGCATCGCAGCAGGCGAAGCAGGTGATCGTCCAGAAAGTGCGTGAGGCCGAGCGCATGAAAGTTGCCAAGCAGTTCAAGGCACGTATTGGGCAGATGCTATCGGGGCAGGTCAAACGGGTAGACCGGGGCAATGTAATTATTGACCTCGGTAGTGGTGCTGAGGGTGTGGTAACTCGCGATAAATTGATTCCGCGGGAAAACCTTCGGGTAGGCGACCGCGCAGTGGCCCTCCTGACCGCTATAAGTGAAGAAATTCGGGGCCCGCAGCTTGTCTTGGGGCGTACTGCCCCCGAGCTTTTGGTCGAGTTATTTCGTCGTGAAGTCCCTGAGGTCAGCGAAGGGATGGTGGAGATTGTTGGCGCGGCTAGAGACCCCGGAGTTCGTGCAAAGATCGCGGTGCTCAGCCATGAAGCCCGAATTGATCCCATTGGTGCATGCATAGGTATGCACGGCACGCGCGTACAGAGCGTATCCAACGAGCTTGGTGGCGAACGAGTCGATATTGTGCTGGCTGATGAAAACGCGGGTCAATTTGTGATAAACGCGCTTTCTCCCGCCAAAATTGTCTCTATTACGGTTGATGAAGAGAATCACAGCATGGATATCGCTGTTGATGAAGAGCAGCTCTCCCTGGCTATTGGGCGCGGGGGGCAAAATGTCCGCCTGGCCAGTGATCTGACCGGCTGGTCATTGAATATGATGTCGGTTCAGGAAATTGAGCAAAAGCAGGAAGCGGAGGTGCTGGAAGTTTCTGGCAAGTTGGTAAAGCAGCTTGATATTGATCAGGGTGTTGCAGAAATTCTAGCTATGGAGGGGTTTAATAGCCTCGAAGAAATCGCCTTTGTTCCTGTTGCTGAATTGCTCGATATCGAAGAGTTTGACGAAGATCTGGTAGAAGAGCTGCGTCGACGGGCGCAAGATGTGCTGCTGACGCAAGAAATCTCGATGGAAGAGAATGTCGACGAGGCGAAGCCCGCTGACGATCTGTTCGATGTGGATGGCGTCACCCAGCGGTTGGCTTTGTTGTTCGCGTCCAGTGGAATCATCACTCGCGAAGATTTGGCTGACCAGGCGGTAGACGACTTGTTAGGTATCGAAGATATGACTCAAGAGCTGGCGGGCCAATTGATTATGGCTGCTCGGGCTATTTGGTTTGAGTGAACCCAAAGGGTAGGAAAGTAGGCGCGTAATGAAAACGGTTTCAGTCGAAGATTTTGCTAACAGCGTTAATATTCCGGTAGACAAGCTGCTTGCCCAGCTTGCCGAGGCCGGAGTTGAGGTAAGCGGTGCCGATTCACAAATTAGTAGTGAGCAGAAGACTCAGCTGCTACTGTTTTTACGGAAGTCACACGGTGTGGAGTCAGCAGACACTGATGCTAAACCCCGTAAGGTTACGCTGCGACGAAACGTAACCAGTGAGTTGCGCCAGAGCGGAGGCGCTGCAAATCGTAGTCGTTTAAGCTCCTCAAAAAGTGAAAAAGTCAGCGTAACGGTGCGCAAAAAGCGAACCTTCATAAAACGCGAAGAAGTCGAGGAGGTTCCTGAAATAATCGAAGAGGAAGTTTCCGCCGTGACACCGGCTGACGCTTCTACGGACGACATGTCGCCTGGAGGTGGTGAGGAGAACGGTGCTGTTCCCGAATTGGCTGAGGTTTCTGTTGCTGAAAGAGGTGTTGCCGACGCTATATCGGCCGACTCTGCAGGCGAGCAACCTGAAGTCGTGGGTGTTAAGCCGGAAGCGAATGTCGAGGCCGGTAGTGAAACGGCGACTGCGGCCAAAGATCCATCCGTTGCTGATTCTAAACCCACAGCTGCCCCGGCCGTTGTTGCAAATCGTGCTGTTCCAACACCCGTTAAAGAGGGTGAGCGTGGAGCACGGAAAAAATCCAAGCAGGCTGCCAAATCTAAATCTCAAAAAGGTAATGTGCTTGGCGGGCTTGCAAGCAAACGTCGCCGTAGCAAGGCTCATCGCCCGTCCAGCAAGTCTACTGAGCATGCGTTTGAAATGCCGACCGGCGTACAGGTCAAGGAAATCGAAGTTGGCGAGACGATCACTGTCGCCGAATTGGCCAGTCGTCTGACGATTAAAGCAGGTGAAGTGATAAAGGCCCTGATGAAAATGGGGCAGATGGTTACTATTAACCAGGTCATTGATCAGGATATGGCAATTCTGGTTGCCGAAGAAATGGGCCATAAAGCTAGCGTGGCAGGGTCTGATAATCCTGAGGATGATCTGACAAGGGGTCTGGGTGAAGTTGAGCCTCGGCCTCCCGTGATTACCGTCATGGGTCATGTTGATCATGGAAAGACGACCCTGCTCGATCATATTCGCAACGCCCGAGTGGCAGCCGGTGAGAGCGGCGGAATTACTCAACATATTGGTGCCTATCATGTCGCCACCGAGCACGGTGCGATTACCTTTCTTGATACCCCAGGGCATGAGGCGTTTTCTGCAATGCGTCAACGTGGTGCCAAATTAACCGACATTGTGGTGTTGGTAGTCGCAGCCGATGATGGTGTGATGCCCCAGACGCTTGAGGCCATTGCCCATGCGCACGAGACTGGAGTGCCGATTGTTGTTGCCGTTAATAAAATGGATAAAGAGGGCGCTGATCCGGATCGGGTTAAGCAGGAGCTCTCTTCTCATGGGGTTGCGCCGGACGATTGGGGCGGAGATGCGCAGTTTGTAGAAATTTCCGCTAAAACTGGTGCCGGTGTTGATGACCTTCTGGAGGCGCTTACCGTTCAGGCTGAATTACTCGAATTGACAGCGCCCGCTGAAGGGCCCGGCCGAGGAACGGTTATCGAGTCCCGGTTAGATCGTGGCCGTGGACCCGTAGCCACGGTATTGGTTCAGCAAGGTCTGCTTTCGCAGGGGAATATCGTTCTCGCCGGTTCTGAATTTGGTCGTGCCCGCGTCTTGACCAGTGATAGTGGTCAAAAGCTATTGAACGTGGGGCCATCAATCCCTGTTGAGATAGTTGGGCTTTCTGGCGCGCCCGAGGTGGGAGACGAGGTTAATGTTGTTGCTGACGAGAAAAAAGCGCGCGAAATAGCCGGATTTCGCCGCGTTCAACGCAGAGAAAAGGAATTGGCCAGTCAGGCAGTAACTTCGACCGAGGATATTTTCAGTCAGTTAGCCAGTAATAAAGTCAGCATACTAAACGTCATCATTAAAGCAGACGTTCGAGGTTCCTCTGAGGCGTTGGTCTCCTCTTTGATGGAATTGCCGAATGATGAGGTTGCAGTTAAGGTTTTGCATAGCGGTGTGGGTGCAATTACCGAGACTGATGTTAATTTGGCCATCTCCGGTTCAGCCTTGATAATTGGCTTTAACGTCAGGGCTGATGCGACGGCACGTAAATTGATCCAGGATAGTGGGATTGATTTGCGTTATCACAGTATTATCTACGAAGTGATTGATGATGTACGCCAGGCGCTGACTGGCATGCTCGCGCCTGAGTTTTCGCAACAGATCATCGGGCTTGCTCAGGTTCGTGAAGTGTTTCGGTCGCCGAAATATGGGGATATCGCCGGGTCCATGGTTACCGAAGGCCGGGTTAGGCGGGACGCGCCGATTCGAGTTCTTCGTGACGATGTAGTCGTCTATGAGGGTGAATTAGAATCCTTGCGCAGATTTAAAGATGACGTACAGGAAGTTAAGAGCGGTACCGAATGTGGTATTGGTGTTAGCGGATATGACGACGTTCAGCCAGGTGATCAAATTGAGTGCTTTGAGCGGGTTCAAGTTGAACGTAAGCTTTAGCGAGGGTTTTGAGTGTCGAGTGTAGATCGTCGCCGTCGCGTTGGGCATGCAATTCAGCGCGAATTGCCAGAGCTTTTACGTACGCTGAAAGACCCCCGGCTTGATACGTTAATCAGTTTCTCGTCAGTTGATGTAAGCCCAGACCTTTCCGTTGCAAAGGTCTATTTTACTCATCTTGGTACGGACGATACTGATCAGACTCTTGCAGGTTTGCAGCATGCGGCGGGATTTCTTCGTCGCGGGATTGCGAAAAGATTGAATAGCAGACGAGTGCCACGGCTTGATTTTGTGGTTGATCATCTTCCACGGCAAAGTGGCAGAATTGATGAATTATTGCGGGCTGCAGCGGATAAAGATGGAACTTACTGAAAAGCCCGTTCGGGTAAAGCGGGACTTAAATGGACTTTTTTTGCTAGATAAGCCAAGTGGTGTCAGTTCCAACCAGGCCTTGCAAAAGGTTAAGTGGCTGCTGCGGGCAAAAAAAGCCGGGCACACCGGTACGTTAGATCCGTTAGCGACAGGTTTGTTGCCAATTTGCCTGGGTGAAGCGACTAAGTTTTCCCGTTTTCAGTTAGAGGCGAACAAGCGTTATCGGGTCACTGCACGCTTCGGGGCGGTGTCTGATACCGGAGATCTCGAGGGTGAGATCGTTTCTACTGGTTTTGACGTGCCCGCTGACGAAGATACAATTCGTGATTTATTACCGCAGTTTGTCGGCAAGATTAGCCAGCGACCGCCGGTCTATTCGGCGATTAAGGTTGACGGCCGGCGGTTATGCGATTATGCGCGCGGCGGCATTGATATTGAGCCGAAGCTCCGTCAGGTCGAAGTATCTCAGTTTGATTTAACTGATTTTACCGGAGTAGAAGCGACATTCGAAATCAGCTGCAGTAAAGGCACTTATATTCGTAGTCTGGTCGTAGACCTTGGCGCAGCGCTGGAATGCGGTGCGCATGTGATTCAGCTTAGGCGCCTTGCTGCCGGTAACCTGGGTATTGGTCAGGCGGTTTCATTGTCAGACCTGGAATCTATCGCTGGTAATGATGATCAGGTGCTGCCGAAGTTGTTGCCTACCGAAACCCTGGTGGAAGGGCTTGGTCAACTTAACGTTTCTGCTGAGCAGGCCACGCGACTAAAGGGTGGTCAAATAGTATCGGTAGACCCTACTGCAGTTAAGCAAGCAGTGGCGCTTTTCTCGTCGGGCCGGTTTATCGGCGTCGGTGAGCTTGACGCTGACGGATCTGTTAGGCCCAGGCGGATGATGCAGCACTAGAATTGATTGCCGGTTTTAGAGTATTTAACTAAATTGTTATTGCTAAATTTTGGAGTTTATTAATATGGTTTTAACCGCAGAGAATAAGTCAGACGTTGTAAAGAAGTATCAGCGGGCCGAGGGTGACACTGGTTCTCCAGAAGTGCAGATTGCTCTGCTTTCGTCGCGACTTGACTATCTCACTGAACATTTTAAAACGCACAAACACGATCATCATTCCCGCCAGGGTTTGTTGCGGGTCGTTAACCAGCGTCGTAAATTGCTTGACTACCTAAAAAAGAAAGACTCAACTCGTTACCGTGAAGTGGTTAGTAGCTTAGGCCTGCGCAAGTAATAATTAGCCAATCTTGCCGCTGCGGCGGCAATGGCGGCTAAGTGTCCACCAGATTCATCCAAAGTAAATCAATCATTAGAGAGATGCCGTGACAGCCATCAGGAAAGAAATTCAGTTTGGGCAGCACACGCTTGTGCTGGAAACCGGCGAAGTCGCCCGACAAGCCAATAGTGTCGTCGTCACTTTAGGCGAGACCGTTGTTCTGGTGGCCATGACAGGCCGCACTGAGGCTCGAGCCGGGCAGGACTTTTTCCCGCTGACAGTCGATTTTATCGAGAAATATTACGCGGCCGGCAAGATACCCGGTGGTTTCTTTAAGCGTGAAGCGCGGCCTTCCGAAAATGCGACCCTTACCTCGCGATTAATTGATCGCTCGGTTCGGCCGCTATTTCCGGAAGGGTTTTATAACGAAATTCAAATCGTCGCGACGGTCGTTTCTGCTGATGACAAGGTCAATCCCGATGTTCCGGCGCTGATTGGTGCTTCCGCTGCGCTAGCTTTATCTGGTTGTCCGTACCAGGGGCCAGTAGCAGCAGTGCGTGTTGGCTATATCGATGGTGAGTATGTCCTCAACCCTGACCTTGACCAGATGGATGCTACTGAACTTAACCTTATTGTCGCCGGTATCGAATCCGGCGTGGTCATGGTTGAGTCTGAGGCTGGCCAACTGAGCGAAGAGGTAATGCTTAACGCTGTTGTTTTCGGTCAGGAAGAGTTGCAGAAAGTCATCGTTGCCATTAATGAGTTTGTCGATCAAGCCCGCCAACCTGCGTGGGATTGGCAGCCACCGGTTGCCGATCAGGCTATTGTCGATCAGGTCAACGCTGGTTACGAAAACGATGTTAAACAAGCCTATAAAATTCGCGAAAAATCAGCCCGTCAGGATGCGGTTAAGGCTCTACGGACTCGTTTGAAGGGTGAGTTTGCGGATAATGCAGATGGATTGGAAGAAGCGCTTGAAGCGTTGCACGATATCGAGAGCGCTACCGTACGCGGAGCAATTTTAAGCGGTGAACCGCGTATTGATGGCCGTTCCACTCGCGATGTTCGGCCGATCACAATTCGCACGGGAGTTTTGCCGCGTACTCATGGTTCTGCCCTGTTCACTCGTGGCGAAACCCAGGCGCTAGTGGTGACTACGTTGGGTACTGAGCGCGATGCACAAGTAATTGATGCGCTGCAAGGCGAATACAAAGATAGTTTTATGTTGCATTACAATTTCCCTCCTTATTGTGTTGGCGAGACCGGCCGAATGGGGGTCACTAAACGTCGGGAACTGGGCCATGGGCGCCTGGCTAAGCGGGCACTGACTGCGCTGGTGCCGACTCGCGAAGAGTTCCCCTATACGTTGCGCGTTGTTTCTGAGATCACCGAATCGAACGGTTCAAGCTCGATGGCCTCGGTCTGCGGTGGTAGTCTCGCGATGATGGATGCTGGTGTACCGTTGAAAGCAGCTGTGGCCGGTATTGCTATGGGACTTATTAAAGACGATTCCCGTTTTGCGGTGCTAAGCGACATTCTCGGTGACGAGGATCATCTTGGTGATATGGATTTTAAGGTAGCCGGAACTCGCAACGGTGTCACAGCGCTACAGATGGATATCAAGGTAACCGGTATCACCGGTGAAATTATGGGGGTGGCGCTGGACCAGGCACGTGAAGGTCGGTTGCACATTCTTGAGTGTATGGACAGCGCAATTGATTCTCCGCGTGAGGAAATGTCCGACTATGCGCCACGAATTATCTCCATCAAAATTAACCCAGAAAAAATTCGCGACGTTATCGGTAAAGGTGGGGCAACGATTCGATCAATTACTGAAACTACCGGCGCTACGATTGATATTGACGATGACGGAAGCGTGCGCATTGCTAGTGTCGACAAGTCAGCTGGTGAAGAAGCCAGACGCTTAGTTGAGCAGATCACCGCCGATGTCGAGGTTGGTACGGTCTACGAAGGTAAAGTGGTTAAGCTGATGGACTTTGGTGCATTTGTAACCATTCTCCCCGGTCGAGATGGTTTGCTGCATATCTCACAGATATCTAACGAGCGGGTAGAGAAAGTATCCGACAAGCTGTCCGAAGGTGATGTGGTCAAGGTCAAGGTGCTAGAGGTTGATCGCCAGGGACGGATCCGTCTGAGCGTGAAAGCGTTGCTGGAAGATTCGTCCGAATAGCATAATTTGCTTCAGCAACCATAAAAGGGCAACGCAGAGAAACGAGTACTCGTTTCTCTGCGTTGCCCTTAGTTATTTATGGAGGTGGTAATCAGAACGGCGGAAACCCTGTCGACTGACAGGGTTTCCGCCGTCGGGTATGGATTATGATTGAAGGTGCCCACCACAGCTTAAAATTGTAGCTCGGCCGTTTGAATGCGCGAAAAATACTTCGGCGGGCGTAGTAGTGATTACCAAGGGTAAGGGTGGTAGAAAGCAGGTTTGCGCTGCCATTAGTGGGCGTATTTCTGGCTTAGCCCATCTGTTTTTCGCGAATTTCGGATAGCGATTTACAGTCAATGCACTGCTTTGCAGTCGGCCGAGCTTCGAGTCGGCGAAGCCCTATAT
>QNFC01000057.1 GCA_003645395.1 Gammaproteobacteria bacterium | reverse complement strand
TACCGATGCGCTGCACTACCTGGCCACTAATGCTGACACGAAAGTCGTGGTGACTTACGTTGAGCAGTTTGGCGATTACCCCCATTTTGTAGAGGCGGTGCAGAAGTGTCGCGCCAACAACACCCCGGTAGTAGTGGTGCCGGTGGGGCGCAGTGAAAGCGCTCGCACCGCAGCACTCGGCCACACTGGGGCGATTACTACCACGGGAGCTGTGAGTCAGGCAGCGGTCGAAGCCGCGGGTGCAATTTATGCGCCGACCATTGATGAGGCGCTGGATCGCGCCTCCATGTTCGCTGCCATCAACCAGCGTTCGTGGCGGCCAGTACGCACGGCCGCAGTGATTAGTATCTCCGGCGGCTGGTCAGCGCTTGCGGCTGATGTGCTCGCAGACGAAGGTATTGAAACCCCGCCGCTGCCAGAGAGTGTGACCTCCAAGCTGCCCGCGCACGTTGAGAATGTCACCTTCAACAACCCCTTTGATATCACCGCTCAGCTCTATGCGTGGAGCGAGGCTTATTTCGATATCGTTGATGAAATGTGTAAATCTGAAGAATTTGATGCGGTTACGGTAATGTTTGGCAACTGGGACGGTGGCGAGCGTTTCTACGCGCCGATCAGTGGCTGGGCTGGCCGGCTAAAGAAACCAATTTTTGCCTCCTCGATAGAGGCGACCGCCATTAAAGAGACCTACCGTGAATGGGTAAAACATGACCCGATGCCGATGGTCAATGGTGGCGTCACCATGGCCCGCGGTCTGGCGGCGATGCGCGATTATTTTGATAAGCCCGGTTATTTGCCAGAAGGCTGGTGCAGTGATGCCATTACCGCCTGGAATGGCGCTGAGATTGCCACCTATCCAGAAATGGCTCCGGTGCTGAAAGAGTTTGGACTGGCTCCGGTCGGGTTTGCCGTGCTGGCTGACTCCGACGGTAGCAGTGCCGAGAGCGTTAGCCAGTTCCCGGTGGTGGTTAAACTGGAATCGGCCGAAATGCCCCACAAAACCGAACACGGTGCGGTGCGGGTCGGCGTAGCCGATGCTGGTGCCCTGGCAACGCACGTGGCCGAGCTCACGGCACTGGCCAGTAGCGAAGGGCTAAAGAACTGGAAAGTGATTGCCCAACAGATGGTTGATTTTGACGATGCGCTGGAACTGTTGGTCGGGGTGGTTAACGACCACGTTGCCGGTCCGGTGTTGACGCTGGGTGCTGGCGGTATTTTTGCCGAGTTGATGGACAAACATTCCCATTCGCTCTGTCCTATCACCGTCGAGCGTGCCGAGGCGATGATTGAAGCAATTGGTGTTAATAAAATTCTTGATGGATACCGGGGCCGTGCTGCATTAGATCGTGAATCTCTGGTTGCTACCCTGGTAGGGGTGTCGGAATTCGCCTACCAGCACCGTGACAGCATGCAGGAACTCGATCTTAATCCGGTGATGGTGCCAGCTAAGGGCACGCCCACTGCAATTGTCGATGCACTCGCCAGCTTTAAGTAAATAAGGGGAATCAACCGTGAAAGAGACACTGCAAGCGGGCTTGACCCACGAGTTCAAGTACACCGTGCCGGACAACAAAACCGTCCCCAATATTTATCCGGAGGCGGAAGCTTTTCAGGTAATGCCGAGGGTCTTTGCTACCGGCTACATGGTGGCGCTGATGGAGTGGGCCTGTATTGATCTACTCAAGACTCACCTGGACTGGCCACAGGAGCAGACAGTAGGTACCCACGTGAATTTGTCTCATACCGCGGCCACCCCGCCAGGGTTTGAGATTACCGTGAATGTTGAACTTACCGAGGTGGCGGGTAAATCGCTCACTTTTGCGATCACCGCCAGTGACGGGGTAGATCAGATCACTGATGGCAGCCATCAACGGTTTGTGGTGGACTCCACCAAGTTCAACGACCGGCTGCAGAAAAAAATAGACGCAGCCTGATCAAATCTGAAGCCGCTGAAAATACCAGCGGCTTTTTTTTGAACTTTGTTAATGTAGTCAGGGTTTTGTTTAACCGGCGCCTTCTTTGATAGTAGGTCTTGGCCGGTCAATCTTTAGGGAGAGGAACCAGTGGCCATACTGGATAGTTTTAGTCGCGCAGGGGAAGGCGCGTCACGCATCGCCGAGAAGTACATCCCCGAGGCTTGGGTGGTCTGTATGTTGCTGACCGTGGTCGCGTTTGCGTTGGCAATTTTTGGTGCTGGTGCGGGGGTCGAGGAGTCAGTGCTGGCCTGGGGCAACGGCATGTGGGGGTTTCTGCGTATTACCATGCAGTTCTCCATTTCTATCCTGGCGGCTTACGCCTGCGTGATGTCGCCGCTCGGTTTTAAAGCATTCGACAAGCTTGCTTCAATGCCCAATCCAGAAAAACCGCTGCAGGCAGTGTTTCTGATGGCGGTGGTCACCACTCTCACTGGTTACCTCAACTGGGCGCTTTGCTTCGTTGTCAGCGCTATGTTTATCCCGTTTCTGGCCCGTCGAAACCCTAATACCGATGTGCGGGTAATGTCTGCTGCTGCCTTTATGGGGGTGGGGACCGTCACGAATGCAGGCCTGTCCGGTTCTGCAGCGCTGATTGTGGCCACTCCCGGCAATCCGCTGATTAACCCGGCAGTGGGTGAGCCTAGCCTGACCCGGTTGATCCCGATTACCGAAACTATTTTTTCCAGTTTTAATCTCAGCGTACTTGCCGTGATTAGCGTGGTCAGCATTGCTGGTGCAGTATTGCTACATCCGCGGAAGGGCATGCGGGTAGTGACTTTTGATGCAGAGCGTATTGCTCGGATTTTGCCATCTCCGCCAGAGTTGCCAGAGCGGCGTCATTCGCCTGCTGGCTGGCTGGAGAACCAGCGTTTCTGGTGTTATCTGGCCGGCGCGTTGATGCTATACACCCTGGGTCACTCTATTGCTACTAAAGGCTTTGGCGCCAGCTGGAATATAAACGCCTACAACGCCGTATTTCTTGGCGGAGCGATGTTGTTGCACGGTAACCCGCTATCGCTTGTTGCTTCGGTACGTCGGGGACTCGATGCTGCCTGGGGCATTATTTTGCAGTTCCCTTTTTATGCCGCCATCTCAGGGTTGCTTACCGGCACAGTGCTGGGAAAATGGCTGGGGGGACTCTTTGTCGCTTTATCCAGCCAGCAGATGTTCCCGCTGGTGGTTTATGTCTACTCGGCGATCATGAACTTTTTTATCCCGTCTGGTGGCTCCAAGTGGATGATCGAAGCGCCCTACCTACTTGACGCTGCGCGAACCCTGGGTGTTTCAGATGTCACCGTGACCATGGCTTATATTTATGGCGATACCCTCACTAACCTGATTCACCCCTATATGGCGATTCCTATCGTGGCGATTACCGGGCTGAAATTTGCTGATTTTGCCGGCTATGCTTTTATGGTTGGGGTGCTGTTGGCGGTGGTGATGACCGGTGCCATGTTGTTGATTCCGCTCAATTTATAGACAACCCCAAAAAATCTACACCAGACAAATCAATTGAGGTTAATGCCATGAACCCAGTTCTACCCCTCGCCGCTGTTAACAGAGTGGGCATCACCGCCGTAAATGCCGAAGCGGTGCTCGAGGCTTACTCCCGCTACTTCGGTGTCAGACGGTGGGAACTGCGCGAGTTCACTGGCACGGGCTACCAGTACCGTATCGCCTCCGGCAGCGCCGGACCGATGGAGATTGAAGTGGTGGAACCGCTGGCCGGTAATAGCTTCTATAGTAATTTTCTGGCCAACCACGGAGAAGGGCTGAGCCATATCGTTGCCACTGCGGAGCAGCCAGTTACCGCACTACTGCCAGGACTACAAAGCGAACAGATAAGCGTGTTGCAAACCGATGGCAGTGATTTGGGCGAGCGAACCATTCTCGATAGTCGCGGCGTACTCGGTGGACTGGGCATTGTGCTGGTCGAGGGTAGCGGTGATGGTAGCTCCCCGGTGAAGGTGATCGAGTATGCCCACGAGGCGGTATTGCCAGTGCAGCAGCTTTACCAGGTCTCGGTGATGGTTAATGATCTTGAAGCTGCGCAAAAGCAGTATGAAAAAATTCTTGGTATTAACGCCTGGGTGCCTATCGGCATCGACACCAGCGCTGGGGTTGAAGATGCTACCTACTACGGTGAGCCGGTCGAACACACGGCTACCCTGGCAATTGGTCGCCGCGGCGAGGTTTGCATGGAACTGGTACAACCGCTGGAAGGGCCGACCGTTTACCGAGATGCGATCGAAAAATATGGCGAGACCATGCATCACATCATGGTCACCATCTGCTCGCCCGAAGAGCATCAGCAGGCGATCGATACCCTTGCTGGCGAGGGTGTTGTTGTCAGCCAGAGTGCGGCAATTCCACCGTTGATGGGGTTTGGCTATTTTGACGGTGGCCAGAAAATGCCCGGCATGTTTATCGAGGTGATCACCCCGCTCAGCGATAACTGGTTGGAGATGATGTTCCCAGACAAAGAGACCGCTCGCATTGTCGTCGGGGCTCTAGCCGACACGCTCGACTAGACTGATTTTTACAAGAAGCTAAATCCTGAGGAGGAAAGGCAATGAATGAAGAAAACTTGACCAACAAAGAGCGCTACGCCCGTGGTATCGAAAAACTAAAAGAGCTTTCGGGTGGTTCTGAGACGGGTGGTGCCGGCGGTGAGATGGTCGGCTGGCTCAATGAAATTGCGCCGGATGTCAGTAAATACGCCATGGAATTTGTGCTTGGTGACGTGCTCTCACGGCCTGCGCTGGGCACCAAAACCCGCGAAATGCTCAACATCGCGGTACTCACTGCCATTCAGGCGCCCATCGAACTTAAATTGCATATCAACTGCGCCCTGGCGGCCGGAGTGACTCGCGATGAGGTGATCGAAATCATCAGCCAGCAGATTGTCTACGCTGGTTTTCCCATCGCCATCAATGGTCTGCATGCCGCGAAAGAAGTTTTTGATGAACTTGATGGCAAAGCTTAATCCGTTGGTTGGTTAACCCGGCATCGGTTAGCGGAAATCGGCTCGATCTTCTGTATTTAGCTGCTGTCAGTAACGGGGGAGAGAAAGATGCAATATGTGATTATTTCCAGGTTTGATCCGGATAAAACGGCTACTCTGCAGCAAGATCTGCCGGCAGAGGCCTTCGCGGCGATCGATCAGGCCACCCAGGATGGTAAAGTGCTCGACCTGGCTGAGTTAACTGGTATGGGGGTCTCCAGTGAGCTGGCGCAGGTGCTGGTCGATCATCTTAGCCATCTCACTCGGCTGCGGGACAGCGGTGGATTGGTCAGCGGCGGTCCCTGCGAAGGCTTTAAACACGCCATCAATGTTTTCGAGGCTGACTCCGAGCAGCAGGCTCGCGACCTGCATGACGCCGACCCACTGGCAAAATATGGGTTTTTTGAGATTGACCAGGTTTACGGTTGGAAGCAGGTTTTTTAATCTGCACGTTGGCGGGCTGGGTGTCGTTGGGGCGCATTCCCTTGTTGCGATAGAATCTGGCGTTAAGGTTTCCTTAAGCTCGCCTTTCTAGACTAGCTTCATCAAATCAGGAGCGAAGTTGATGAACAGTCCCTATCGGCCTATGGAATTTATTGGCCACTCCAGCGTTGCAGCCAGGAATGGTGTCCTCCTTGTCTATGCTGGTCATCCAATGCGTGAGCAGGCAGAGCTGTATATCCAACGGGTCTATCGGCGATCATTTGCCGCGAAAATTCACCACTTTTCACCGTTGCTGCTGGTCTGGCTCGATTCCCGTCAACGGATTCAGGGCGTTGTCGGTCTTACGCAGGCAGAGCAGCAGACACTTTTTCTGGAACAGTATCTTCGCGCGCCCGTAGAGCAGGTGCTGGCCGAAGCAGTTAGTGACGTAGATTGTCGTCGAAACATCGTTGAAATCGGCAACCTGGCGATGGTAGATCGCAGTTCGGTTCGTAAGATGATCTGTTTCCTCAGCGAATATCTCGCGGAGCAGGAGGTAGAGTGGGTCGTCTTCACGGCGATGGCGGAATTGTTTAATAGCTTCAAGCGATTAGGGCTACCGCTGACCCATTTAGCCGCCGCCGATCCGGGCCTGTTGGGTAATGATGTGGTTGAGTGGGGCAGTTATTATGACGGCCTGCCGCAGGTGGTCGCGGGTCGGGTCGCAGAGGGTCTGATCCTGCAAACTGCTTCGCCAGCAGTCGCCGGTAGCGTTAAATCAGATACTTCACTGGATCGGATAGCTCAACAGCCGCTGTTGCCATTGCCCTGCCAGATTCAACCGGCACAAATTCTATGACCTGGCTGTTGGCGATTCTGCGTGAGCAGGCCCAGCAGCAGCCAGACAAAATTGCCCTGTGTACTTCGTCAGTTACTACAGGTTCTGATTTAGTTGGTTCGATTTCATACGCTGCATTGCTCACCCGAGTTGAGTTAGCAACCGACTGGCTATCGGGCTTAACTGGGGCCTTCGGACAGCCTGCCGAGCGAATTGGCTTGCTGCTGGACAATTCTCCCGCCTGGGCACTCCTCGATATTGCCTGCATGAGCGTCAATAAAACCCTGATTCCGATACCGGCATTTTTTTCACCGACACAAATAACGGGTCTGTTAGTCGATGCCGGAATCGATCTGCTACTGACTGATCAGCCTGAGCGAATCAAGGCCCTCGGCGATGTTGGGCAAGCGTGGGCAGTCGCGGAGACTCGCTCAATTGCAGGTCGGTTAATTAGCTGTCTGGCTCCTAAGGAGACGGGTATTGCCCCCCGCTTGCGGTGCCCGCTGCCGGCAGATACGGTGAAAATTACTTATACGTCCGGCAGTACCGGCGATCCTAAGGGGGTTTGCCTGAGCAACGAATCGTTACGACGGGTGGCTACGGAGCTGACGGCGACGATGAACATAGACAGCAGTTATCACCACCTCTGTCTGTTGCCGCTGGCGGTGTTGCTGGAAAACGTGGCGGGTCTCTATGTGGCACTGCTTGCCGGCGCAACCTGTCGGCTGGAGCCACTGGCAAGCCTTGGCTGGCGTGGCATGACTGACTTTAAATTTTCTCAGTTGGCCGCCGTGCTGCTGGAACAGCCGGTAGACAGCCTGATTCTGGTGCCCGAACTTCTCACCGGATTACTTGCGGTGGCTCAGCAGCAACCCGATTCGGTAAAATCCCTGCGACTGGTGGCTGTGGGCGGCGCTGCGGTTCCCGCGGGGGAGTTGGCCGCTGCCGAGCGGTTGGGTCTGCCGGTTTATCAGGGCTATGGTCTATCCGAATGCGGGTCAGTGGTTACGGTGAACTGTCCTGTAAATAATCGAGCCGGCAGCGTTGGTAAACCGTTGCCCCATCAACGGCTGAAAATTGCTGATGATGGTCAGATCTGGATTGGCGGACAGGGCGTAAGCCCCTACCTGGGCCGTGAGCAAGAAGTTGACGACGGTTGGTGGGCGACCGGCGATCGTGGGCACCTTGACGACAACGGTTATCTCTATATCGAGGGCAGATACGACAACCTGTTGCTGACTTCCTTTGGTCGTAATGTCTCTCCGGAGTGGGTCGAGTTATTGCTGGTGGACCAGCCGGTTATTCAACAGGCAGTCTTGCTGGGCGGTGGACAGCGTCAGCTCAAAGCGCTGCTTGTTGTCGCTGCGGAGACCAGCGACCAGCAAATCGAACAGGCCCTGGTCGCCGTTAACCAGGATTTGCCGGACTATGCTCGGGTCAGCCAGTGGCGGCGTAACGAGCAGCGATTAACGCTGGCAAACGGGCTGTTAACTCGGGGTGGTTTGCCCAACCGTGTGGCAGTGGCGGACTTTTATCGGCAGTTACCGTTGTCGGACGACAATCCTGTTGTCAATAGAGGGGTATCTCATGCGTGACCACCCACATCTGCAAACCATCGAGCGTTACTACCGCGGTTGCAGCAGTGCCGATGGCGAATTGATGCGCTCTACTTTTACCGCAGATGTGGTTCATTACTTCACCCACCATGAGCCGGTCTGCGGTGCTGATGCGCTCGCCCACTACTGGGTGTCCATGCAACCAAAAATTGACGCTTGCTGGACAGTCGATCACGGCATTGTTCAGGGCGACGAGGCGGTAATCGAATGGTCGATGAGCTGGACGCCACCAAAGAGTAACGTCGTCGAGATGATTCGTGGTGCTGAGTGGTACCGGTTTGATGATCAGTTGATCGCAGAAATTCGTGCTTATTACTTAAATCCACGAGCGCCTTATCCGCAGGTGGATTTCGAGCTGCTCGGCTTTGATTACGCAGATCGAGGCTACACCCTGAAGTGATGGTTTGACCGTTGCTATCTGGATAGTTAACAAGCCGATCTGATTCAATATTACTCGGGAAAACTTAATGATCGCTTACGATAAACTCCTGGCGGAGACCCAGGATGGCCGGGAACAGCTCCAACAACTGCCGCTGTTACAGCAGGCCGCCATTGGCCAGGGTTCTCTGGCCAGCTATGTTGCCTTTCTGACCCAAGCCTATCACCACGTAAAACACACCGTGCCACTGTTAATGGCCTGCGGCGCGGCGCTGCCGCCCCGACTCAACTGGTTACTGGCCGATCTGGCTCACTATATTGACGAAGAGATGGGCCACGAAGAGTGGATTTTGAACGACATTGCTGCCTGTGGCGGCGACCCCGCTCAGGTGCGTAATGGCATCCCTCACACCAGTACCGAGTTGATGGTGGCCTACGCCTGGGACACCGTTCGTCGATGTAACCCGATCGGCTTTTTCGGTATGGTGCTGGTGCTTGAAGGCACCAGTGTGGCGCTTGC
>QNFC01000056.1 GCA_003645395.1 Gammaproteobacteria bacterium | reverse complement strand
GCCTGACCCTGGGGGATGAGGCCGACCGTACTAAAATGACCTTTTATAACGGTGTTACCGCGCAGCAGATGATGACTCCGCGTGGATTAATCAAAAACGGCGTGGAGAAACTCAAGCCGATATTTACCCGTGGCATTTTGATTGATCTAGAAGGCGGGCTTGGTCACACCCTCGCCGCCGGTTACGAAGTGACCGTGGACGATATCAACAAAACCCTGGCCTGGCAGGGCATGTCGGCCGACGATATTCAGCCCGGCGATGCATTGTTGCTGCACACCGGGTGGGGGCGGTTATGGATGGTGGATAACCAAAAATACGCCAGCGGCGAACCCGGTCCAGGTCAGGCTGCGGCGACCTGGCTGGCTGGTAAAAAGCCGGTGCTGGTGGGCATGGACAACTGGTCGATTGATGTTATGCCCAATAACAATGCCCCCGATATTGCCGTGCCGGCGCACATCACCCTGCTAGTGAAAAACGGCATATTGCTGCACGAAAATCTCAAGCTGGCGGATCTGGCGAGTCGCCAGCAGTATCAGTTTGCTTACATCTTCACACCGCTACCAATCAGAGGGGCGACTGGCTCACCGGGTAGTCCGATTGCGGTTTATTAAAGGATTACCGGCAGTCGGGCTTCCTTGAAGGGTTTGTTTCCCCCAGGGTTGGTAATTACCTTTACTTCGGGTTCGGCGGCAGCTTGCCTGACCCACGAAGTCTATTTTTTCTAGTTTCTAGTCTTGCTTTTCGTTGATATGGATCAACGGGTACACGTTGTCTTTACGGTTTGCGTTAAGACAACAGTGCAGGTTTTAGTTATAGTTCTTTGAGGTCATTAACGAGGAGAATAAAAAGTGAGAGAAAATAGAAAGGTACAGAAAGGTTTCAGGCAGAAAACCCTCACTCTGGTTGCTTCTGCGCTGGTCGGGTCTTTTCTTGGTTTCGGAGCATCGGCAGACTCATCGGTTGAGGCTCAGAAACTACTCAGCGCACAGCGGGATTACGTAAAGTACTGCGCAAATTGTCACGGTGAGGAGGGGCGAGGTGATGGACCTTACACCCAAATGTATAAGGTCTATCCAATTGACTTACGCCTGTTAGCGATGAATAACGATGGCAAATTTCCCGCCGAATATGTGCGCAAGCTTATCGATGGCAGAGACGATATTCGCAAACATGGTCAAAGGACGATGCCCGGGTGGTTTGATGAGCTTTGGTCGTCGCCAGAGGGGAAGGGCTCTAAACAGGCTAACGAGCGGGTTAATGCACTTACCGACTACCTGTCCAGAATTCAGATCACTAAAGCAGACTAGTCCGGCGGGCACTGTTTCTGGCCCGAAATAAGTTCAGGGAAATATAGAAGGGCTGCAGCTTTTGATCAATTGATCAGAAGCTGCAGCCCTATATGGTTCCGTTTATTATCGTTAACGTATGTTTCTAGTTTCTGCCTGATTGAAAGCTCTACCTAAGCTAGCCAGTCACCGCTTACTCACAATCGTTGGGATGGAGTTGCTGCTAGTTTTGCCTTTCTCGCTGGTAATGCCAAAAGAGAAGTGAGCCTCCGGTTTGCTGCTTTCGGGGCGGAGCTAGGAAAAGCCGCTGCGGTTAAACCGAAAATGTATTCTTCAGCTTGCGTTCAACCATTTCTCCTTTAAGCCGAGCATAAACTGGCAGGCCGTTCTCATAGGTGGGGTAGGCCTCGCCCTGAATTAACGGCATAAGGTGATCCCGGCCGGTCTCGGTAAGGCCGTAACCATCTTCGGTGATGAAGTGTCGCGGCATTTTTTCTTCTACATTGGCCACATCACTCAGGTTGGCTTCACCGATGGACCAGACGTAAGGGTTAACTGATTCACGCACAATCACCGGCAATACGCCGTTTTTGCCCGCCAGGGCAAATTCAACTGCGGCTTTGCCGACTGCGTAGGCTTGCTCAACATCAGTGGCGGAGGCGATGTGCCGCGCGGCCCGTTGCAGGTAATCAGCGACTGCCCAGTGGCATTTGTGGCCAAGCTTCTCGGTAATTTTATTTACCAGCGTCGGGGCGACTCCGCCAAGCTGAACATGGCCAAAGGCATCTTTAATGCCGGCATCGGCGATGAATTTGCCGTCTGTGTCACAGGTCCCTTCAGATGCCACCACCATGCAGTAACCAATTCTGTCTACACACTCCTGCACTTTCTGCAGGAATTGCTCTTCATCGAACGGAATCTCAGGATAGAGGATCAGGTGGGGCGGATCACCGTCCTGCTGTTTCGCCAGGCCACCGGCGGCGGCAATCCAGCCGGCGTGACGGCCCATCACCTCAAACACAAATACTTTGGTGGAGGTGGCGTACATGGCCTGCAGATCAAGCCCAATCTCGCGGGTGGAGACGGCCACGTATTTGGCCACTGAACCAAACCCAGGACTGCAATCGGTAATCGGTAGGTCGTTATCGACGGTTTTGGGTATGCCGATGCAGGTCACCCCATGGCCCTGGTCAGCGGTGAATTGAGCAATCTTGTTGGCGGTGTCCTGAGAATCGCCACCGCCGTTATAAAAGAAGTAACCAATATCGTGGGCCTTGAACACCGCTGCCAGGCGCTCATACTCTGCCCGGTGTTGATCCACCGATTTGAGCTTAAAGCGACAGCTACCAAAGGCACCGCCGGGGGTCTGTTTAAGCAGGGCAATGGTGGCATCACTTTCTGCCGAGGTATCAATCATATCCTCAGTCAGCGCGCCAATGATGCCGTTACGACCCGCATAAACCTTGCCGATTTTGTCTGGATGCAGGCGGGCGGTTTCGATGACTCCACAGGCGGAGGCGTTAATAACGGAGGTGACTCCACCCGATTGGGCATAGAAGGCGTTGGGCGCTGACAAGGAAGTTCTCCAAAGTTAAGAATGGTAGATACCTAGAATTACAGCAATTATCTCAGATGCTGACCATGAGTTGCTCGGAGGGTAGGCTTGACTCCGTGATTTCACTAAATGTTTGTTGTTCGGTGTCCCGAGTTCGGAAGCGGAGGCCGCATTTCTATCTATCATGACCAACAGCGGCCTTGAGTAACAAGTCGAAAATTACGTTCTGATCTATCTGGGCCGATCGGAATGAAATTCCAGGTAGAACCTCAACTGTGGATGAAGTTGAATTTTTAAAAACAGGGGGCTGAGTTTTAAGATGTAAATAATAAGGAACGTCTGAAAAACCCTTAAACTCGTATCTGGCACCTTGGAACACTTATCTTCTGCGTCGCCTCATGGCGTCTAATGTTGGTGCCCGCTGAATCCGCGTCATCTTTGAACCTGAATTTCCCATACTGACTGGGCAGTAAGCTAAAGTTTGATATTACAAATTGGGGGTTTTGAATGAAGGATATGTCTCGTCGTAATTTCGTGGCTGGGTCACTGGGTATGACGGCCGGCGCGCTGTTTTTGCCGGGTCATGCTGGTGCGCAAGAGCATGACCTCGTTTACGACGGGGGCCTGGTCACTGGAAAACCCATGCTAATGGGATATCAGTCCATCCCTGGGTTTCTGAGTGAAGCGCAGGTTACGCCGCATTACAAGGCCCACTATGGTGGTGCTTTGCGTGGTTACCTGGCGGCAGATTTGAAACTACAGAGTGACATCATCGAAGGTGTTGAACTTGACGCCAGCGCTTATGGCGCACTTCAACGCGCGCGAATCAACAAGGCTAACAGCGTGGTGTTGCATGAGCTCTATTTTGACGGTATGAGTGCCAAACCTGGTAACCCTGATGAAGAAATTCAAACAGCGATTAATGGGCGGTTTGGCTCGATTGAAAAATGGGCAGGTGATTTTCAGGCCAGTGCCGGGGCTGCTACCGGGTGGGCGACACTCGCGTTTGATCAGCTTAATGGCAAGTTATATAACGTGGTCAGCGATAAGCATGCCACGGGAGTGTTGTGGATGGCGACTCCGCTGGTGGTGATCGACGTTTATGAGCATGCCTTTTACGTTGATTACACGAATAATAAATCTGCTTATATCGAGAAATTTATGGAGCATATTGACTGGCAGGTGGTAAACAGCAGGTTTAAGGCGTTAAGCACGAAATAGCGCTATGTGGCGCAGTGCTGGGCCGGTCGGCGAGTGCTGGAATGAAAGGCGATTGATATGGTCTTCTATCTATGAGGCATCTTCTAGTCTTTCGAGTCCGCAGTAAACGTTCATCTCCTTTCCCCTTAAAAACCCAATTAAAGTCTGGTTATTCTGGCTAGCAAAACTGACGGCCAGGCTAGTCGGGGCGGATATTGCCGTGATTAAGGGAATGCCGCCGGCGAGCGCTTTGTGGACAATTTCAAACGCAACCCGGCCACTGACCAGCAAGATTGATTCCCGCAGAGATGACTGATTTTGCAACAGAGCCCAGCCGATGACTTTGTCTACCGCGTTGTGGCGACCAACATCTTCGCGAATCACCTGCAGGGTGCCGTTAAGGTTAAATAGTGCCGCGCCGTGCAGGCCGCCGGTGCGCTGGAAGGTGGTTTGCAGAGCCTCTAGTTGTGCGGGTAATCGGGTGATTACTTCAGCATTGATTTTGATTTCATCGCTGATCGGGCTAAAGATGGACTGTAGGGCATCAATGTTAGTTTTGCCGCAAATACCACAGGATGAGTTGGCGTAACCGGTGTGATGATGCACGCCCGCATCAAACTGACAATGGGCGGCAAGAATGATTCTGAGCAAATTGTCGTCGGGGTCTTCCTTACAGTAGCTGAGGTCGGCGATGTCGCCGGTACTCTCAATAATGCCTTCAGCGAGTAACAGCCCCAGCGCCAGTTCCTGATCATGGCCCGGGGTGCGCATAGTGGTTAGCCAGGGCTGGCCGTCGATTTCTATCTGCAGCGGCTCTTCGACCGCAAGCTGGTCGGTTTGTGGGTGCGGAGATTGGTTTGGGCCGATTTTCCAGATGGTGGCGGAGTGGCTGGGATCCGCGGTGCTCCTGTTATTGTCGGTGCTGCCAGAGTTGTCGGGCCGGTTCATCGCTGATCAGGCCTGCTGGCGAGTAGTTGTCGGCACTTTCTCAAGCTGCACGGCGATCACTTTGTATTCCGGGCAGCCGGTGAATTCATCCATGGCCTCGCCGGTGAGAATGTTGGTGCGCGATTCGGGAAAGTGAAAGGTCATGAACAGCACCCCGGGGTTGGTCGCTTTGGTTACTTCTGCGGCGACTGTCACCTGGCCGCGGCGGGAGATGACGGCGATCCGGTCGCCGTTCTCTATGGCGTATCGGCGGGCATCTTTGGGGTGTATACGCAGGGTTTCCTGTTTGCCGGCCTGGAGTTTGGTCAGGTCGGTGCGCCGGGTCATAGTGCCAACGTTGTAGTGAAACAGCATACGCCCGGTGGTCAGCATTAGCGGGTATTGGTCGTCAGGTATTTCTCCTGCCTGTTGCCAGGGGGTGGGCGAGAGCAGTGCTTTGCCGCGTAGGAAATTGCCATCGCGATGGATGATGGCCGTGCCGGGGTCGTCACTGTCATAACAGGGCCATTGCAGGAAACCTTCCTGCTCCAGGCGCTGATAGCTGACGCCGCCCCATTTGGGGCCGAGCGTGGCGATCTCCTGCATCACTCTGCTGGGCTCAATAGGGGTATCTGGTCCGCTATCAAAACCCAGGTTAACGCCCATCTGCCGGGCGATGGCGTTGGTAATATCGCCATCGGGTCCGCTGCCCGCTACGGGCGGAATGACCCGGCGCACCCGCTGAATCCGGCGGTCACTGTTGACGAAAGTGCCTTCTTTTTCGAGAAAAGTGACTCCGGGCAGAATCACATCGGCAAATTCAGCCGTGGGGTTCATGAAGATTTCCTGCACTACCAGAAAATCGAGCTTTTCCAGCGCGCCGGTAACGTGGGCGGTGTTGGGATCTGACTGGGCCACATCTTCAGCGAGAATGTACATTGCTTTGAGGCTGCCAGCGTGAGCGGCATCGAACATATCGGGAATGCGCAGCCCGGTATTATCCGGCGGCTCCACGCCCCAAACCCGCAGGTGATGATCACGCACGATGGGATCATCTACCGGCCGGTAGTCGCTGAAGGTGTTGGGCAGGGCGCCCATATCCGATGCGCCCTGCACATTATTCTGGCCTCGGATCGGGCAGGTGCCGGTACCGGGGCGACCCAGGTTGCCGGTCATCACTGCCATATTGATCAATCCGAACACGGCGTTGGAGCCGTGACCGGCCTCGGTCACCCCTAGCCCCCAGAGAATCTGGGCGGCGTTAGCGTTGCCATATAGGCTAGCGGCCTGGCGAATCAGTTCAGCATCCACCCCGCTAATTTCACTGGCCCATTCCGGCGTACATTCCACGAGGTCAGCTTTGATCTCGGCAAATCCTTCACTGTGCTGGTCGATGAACGGCTGATCAATCAGCTGACTGTCAATTAGCTGTTGTTGCAGGGCATTGATGACTGCGACATTGGAACCGGGGCGCAGCGGCAGGTGGATGTCAGCCAGTCGTGCCAGTTCGGTGTTGCGCGGGTCGAGCACGATCAGCTTGCAGCCGCCCAGCACCGCCTGTTTGATGCGCGCGCCAAATACCGGGTGCGCCTCGGTGGGGTTAGCACCGACGATCAACAGCAGGTCGGAGTGTTCGACATCTTCAAAACTATTGGTGCCGGCACCGGTGCCCAGCGCGGTGCGCAGCCCAAAGGCCGACGGCGAGTGGCAAACTCGCGAGCAGTTATCCACCGAATTGGTGCCCATCACCACCCGGGCGAACTTCTGCATGATGAAGTTCTCCTCGTTGGTGCAGCGCGAGGAGCTGATCATGGCGAAGCCGTCGGCGCCGTGTTGATCGCGCACCTCGCCGAAGCGGCGGGCAACTAATGCCAGTGCCTCGTCCCAACTCGCCGGCTGAAACTTGCCATGGTTATCTTTAATCAGCGGCGTGGTCAGCCGGTCTTTTGACTGAGCGAACTGGTGGGCAAAGCGACCTTTTACGCAGGCGTGGCCGTGGTTTGCTGAACCATTCTTATTGGGTGAGATTGACACTACTCGGCCATCTTTGACCGCTACATCCAACGTGCAGCCCACGCCACAGTAGGCGCAGGTGGTCGTAGTAGTTTCATCCGGCAGACCAAAATCGATAGTGCCGGGTTCTTCGAGTGCTGCGACCGGGCATTCGACCACGCACTGACCGCAGCTAGCGCAATCAGCCTGTTCCATGCCGGTATCGTTGCCGGCGACTACCCGGGTGTCGTAACCGCGGCCGGCCATGCCGAGAATAAACGAGCCCTGAATTTCGTCGCAGGCGCGCACGCAGCGTGCGCAGCCAATGCATTTTTGCATGTCGAGCTTGATGAACGGATGGCTCCGGTCGGGCAGTGGGTCATGGGTGCGGGGAGATTCGTAGCGGCTTTCACGCAGGCCAACCTGCTGTGCCAGGGTTTGGAGTTCGCAGCGGCCATTGGCGGCGCAGTCGAGACACTCTAGCGGGTGATCGCTGACGATCATCTCGGTTAGGTTGCGGCGGTAGCGGGTGAGTGCAGGTGAATGCGTTTGATAACGAGCACCGGCGACGATAGCAGTGTGGCAGGCTGCGACCGATTTGCCGCCCTCAACCTCAACCAGGCAGCTGCGACAGGCACCATGGGGCGCGAGTTGATCGGAATAGCAAAGTGTGGGAACCGACTTTTTGAGTTGTTGATCCAGTTGGTCCATGGCGTTGAGGATGGTAGTACCGGGTTCCACGACGACGGTAGAGCCGTTCACCACGGCCTCGATTTGGGTGCTTTTTGGAGTGTCCAGAGGAAAGAGATCAAATTCCATTACCGTTCTCCCTGCCCAAGCTCGGTGGGAAAGTGGGTCAGTACCGACTCCACCGCCGCCGGAGTCATGCTGCCCATGGCACAGAGCGAGCCGGCTTTCATGGTGTCGCAGATATCAGTGAGCAGTTCCAGTCGCTCCGGCGTGGCCCCACTCTCGCTAATCTGGTCGAGCAGTTCGGTGGCCCGCACGGAACCAATGCGACAGGGAAAGCACTTGCCGCAGCTTTCGCGACCGCAAAAGGCCATCACGCCGCGGGCGATCTTTGCCAGATCGTCATTTTCGGAATAGATGACCATGCCACCGTGGCCAAGAATGCCCCCCACCTGTTGCAGTGATTCAAATGCGAGGGGCGTATCGAGGGCAGACGCCGGCAGAATTCCACCCAATGGCCCACCAATTTGCACTGCTTTGAAAATCTCACCATCGGCCATACCGCCGGCCAGGTCGAAAATAATCTGCCGCAGGGTGGTGCCCAGTTCGACTTCATAAAGGCCGGGTCGTTTAACGCGGGTGTTGAGGCTAACAAGCTTGGTGCCGCGGGATTTTTCATGACCGAATTTCGCGTAGCGTTTGCCGCCGTGCTCAACTATCCACGGCAGGTTACAGAGTGTTTCGACATTGCAGACCGCAGTGGGTCGCCCCCAGAGCCCCTGCTCGGCAGGGAAGGGCGGACGGATACTGACCGTCGCCGGCAATCCTTCGATAGAACGCAGCAAGCTGGTTTCTTCGCCACAGATGTAGGCGCCCTGGCCCTCAATAATGGTGATGTCGCAGCTGTACTCGCTACCGGCAATTCGGTCGCCAATCATCTGTTTGCTGCTGAGTTGCTGCACTGCATCGGCGAGCCGCCGGCGGGCCTCTGGATATTCCAGTCGAGCATATATATAGATGCTGCTCGCTCCGCAGGCGTGGGCCGCCAGCAATGCACCGCACAGTAATAGCGCTGGACAGCGTTCCACCAGTTCTTTATCGATATATGCACCGGCGTCGCCTTCGTCAAAATTGACCACCAGGTACTTTTTCTGACTTTCATTTTCAACACCATTGCCTGAATTACGCACGGTTTGTAGTTTGGTCGCCAGGGGAAAACCGGCGCCGCCGCGGCCGCGTAATTCGCTGATTCTAATTTGTGCCAGGAGTTGTTC
>QNFC01000055.1 GCA_003645395.1 Gammaproteobacteria bacterium | reverse complement strand
CCTTCTGGCTCGATGAATATCTGGTGTGAATTACGTTCGGAAAACCGTACTACTTTGTCTTCAATTGACGGGCAGTAGCGGGGGCCGACACCTTCGATTTTGCCGCTGTACATCGGTGAGCGGTCGAGGCCATTGCGAATGATGTCGTGGGCTTGCTCATTGGTGTGGGTGATGTGGCAGGCGACTTGCTCCGGGTGTTCTTCAGCGCGCCCTAGGTAGGACATCACCGGCAGCGGTTGGTCACCATACTGGGCTTTAAGCGATTCATAATTGATGCTTCGGCCATCTATCCGTGGCGGGGTGCCAGTTTTTAGCCGACCGACCCGAGGAGCCAGTTCTCGCAGGCGGGTTGCCAGCGCGTTAGCCGGTGCATCACCGGCGCGGCCACCCCCGTAATGTTGTTCACCGATATGAATGACGCCGCCCAGAAAGGTGCCGGTTGTCAGCACCACCGTGCGCGCCTGAAAGGTCAGCCCCATTTTGCAGATTACACCGGTGACTCGGTCGCCTTCGACACAAAGATCTTCGACCGATTGTTGAAACAGGTCGAGGTTGGATTCGGCTTCTACCCAGCGGCGGGTTTCTGTTCGATAGAGTTGCCGGTCGGCCTGGGCGCGGGTGGCGCGGACAGCTGGCCCTTTGCTGGCGTTGAGCACGCGAAACTGAATACCGGCGCGGTCAGTAATCTGCGCCATGGCCCCGCCGAGGGCGTCGATCTCTTTAACCAGATGGCTTTTGCCGATACCGCCGATGGCCGGGTTGCAGGACATCTGGCCAATGGTGTCGAGGTTCTGCGTTAACAATAACGTGCGAGCACCACGACGGGCGGCCGCAAGGGCCGCTTCGGTGCCAGCGTGGCCGCCGCCAATGACAATTACGTCGTAATCCTGGTTAGAAATCATGTTTGAGTCTGGTTAATTCTTTGAGGCAGGTAATCTTGGGATTGCTTGAGCAGATTGTTTAGCTAGCGGATGCGGGAAAACCGACCTGCCATTAAGTAATCTGAAAGATCTATCAAAAAGCCCTTTATAATAAAGGGGTTCCTTTGTATTGGCTAGTCAGGGTAGTTCGCTGGTTATCCATCTACGACACGCGCTAGTGCGCAGAATTTACTTTTTGAGGCTCATACAGAAACGTGGCAGGTAAGCTTTTTATTCAGACCTACGGTTGTCAGATGAATGTTTATGATTCTGATCGCATTGCAGAGGTACTCGCCCGGTCGCATGACCTTGAAGTCACCGATACGGCGGAACAGGCAGACGTGATGCTGCTAAACACCTGTTCGATCCGCGAAAAAGCTCAGGAGAAAGTGTTTTCTCAACTGGGTCGCTGGCAGAAGTTGAAACAGCAGAAACCGGAACTGATTATTGGCGTCGGTGGCTGCGTTGCCAGCCAGGAGGGTGACGCGATTCGCAAGCGTGCGCCTTACGTTGACATGGTGTTTGGCCCGCAAACCATTCACCGCCTGCCGACCATGCTCAATCAGGTTTATGGCCGCCGTCAGCCGGCCATTGACATCAGCTTTCCTGAGATCGAAAAGTTTGATCATCTGCCCACACCGCAGGCGAAGGGCGTTTCCGCGTTTGTTTCGGTGATGGAGGGTTGTTCAAAATATTGCAGTTTTTGTGTGGTGCCCTACACCCGTGGCGAGGAGTTCAGTCGGCCGCTGGCGGATGTGCTCACCGAGGTGGCGCTGTTCGCCCAACAGGGCGTGCGCGAGGTGAACCTGCTCGGCCAGAACGTCAACGCTTACTGCGGGGCGCTGGATAACGGTGACGATGCTGACCTGGCAATGTTGATTGAGTACGTTGCGGAGATAGAAGGTATTGACCGGATTCGTTTTACCACCTCCCACCCGCTGGAATTTAGCGCCAGCCTGGTAAAGGTCTACGACAAAGTGCCTGAGCTGGTGGATCACCTGCACTTGCCGGTGCAGTCTGGTTCTGACCGAATATTAAAATTAATGAAACGTGGCCACACTGCTGAGTGGTACGAGCAGTTGATCGGGCAGATCCGCGAGCGGCGGCCGGGTATATCGCTCTCTTCCGATTTTATTATCGGTTTTCCCGGTGAAACCGAGGCCGATTTTGAAGAGACAATGGGGCTGATTGAGCGCGTCGGTTTTGACCAGAGTTTTAGCTTTATTTATAGCGCACGCCCCGGTACACCCGCGGCTGAGTTGCCCGACGAGGTGCCACTGGCGGTGAAAAAAGAGCGCCTGGCCCGGTTGCAGGCAAGAATTACGGAGATGGCCACGCTAATCAGCAACGATATGGTCGGCACGGTGCAACGAGTGCTAGTCAACCGGCGGGCGCGCAAAGGGGCAGGTCAGTTGGCGGCCCGTACTGAGAATAACCGGGTGGTCAATTTTGACGGTGATGACTCGTTGATTAAGCAATTCGTCGATCTGGAAATTACCGAGGCATTGCCCAATTCCTTGCGCGGCAAGCTGGCAGCGCCGGAAAGTCGCTATAAGGTTTCGAAGCCAACAAGTACTGCCAGAACGTTGTTTGATAATCCGCGAGTGGTGTCATGAGTCATCAGCTTGAACTGGCATTAACACCGGAGGATAACCGGCGCCTCGCCCAGTTTTGTGGGCCTCAGGATGCTTTTTTGCAACAGGTGGAAGAGCGCTTTAGTGTTCGGCTGATTCGACGTGGCTTCCAGTTGACTGTCCTGGGGAGTAAAGAGGCTGCTGCTAAGGCAGCGGAAGTTCTTCGGCGGATTTATGCGCAGGCCGGTGATGAGGGAGGACTTACCGGCAATGATGTGCATCTGGTGATCCAGGCGGTACGCAATAGCGGGTCGCCGCCGGCGGGAACAGATGGTCACGCCGGCGGCGGCAACCAGAGCGGTAATCAGCCCCAGCATGAACCCGGCATTATCAAAACCAGCCGATTAAAGGTAAAAGCACGTGGCCCCAGTCAGCTGCGCTTTGTCGAAAACATGTTCAGCAACGACATCAACTTTGCCATCGGCCCGGCGGGTACTGGTAAAACCTTTCTTGCCGTGGCTTGCGGAGTGCAGGCGCTGCTGAGTCAGAAAGTGCAACGTATGGTGCTGGTGCGCCCGGCGGTTGAGGCGGGAGAAAAGCTGGGCTTTTTACCCGGAGATCTCTCGCAAAAGGTGGATCCTTACCTACGGCCAATCTACGACGCGCTCTACGAGATGGTCGGTTTTGAGCGGGTCGGTAAGCTTATTGAGCAGGGGATTATTGAGGTGGCCCCGCTGGCCTACATGCGCGGCCGAACTCTGAATGAATGTTTTGCGATTCCCGATGAAGCGCAGAATACCTCGCCGGAGCAGATGAAGATGTTTCTTACCCGGATTGGGTTTGGCTCGACGGCTGTGATTACCGGTGACGTCACCCAAATTGATTTGCCGCCGGGCAAGCCCTCTGGGTTAAAGCACGTATTGAAAGTACTGGACGGCGTTCCGGGCGTTACTTTTAACCGCTTTACCGCCCGGGACGTGGTGCGCCATCCGCTGGTGGCACGTATCATCGACGCCTATGATCAATTTGAGGCCTCCGTTGCCAGATAAACGCGCTATGCATTCCCTATTGCATCTTAATTGCTGCTGCGTTCCGGTGCTGCATCATTGAAGAGTGACTCTATTCCCGGGCTGACGATTCAAATCGCCAGCTCGGCAGCGGATTTACCTGATCTGGAGACGTTTCGTCTTTGGGTTGATTTGGCTCGAGAGGGACATTTGAATAGAGCCGGCGAGGTCACCATTCGAATCGTTGACGAGCCTGAGTCTGCGCAGCTGAACCAACAGTATCGTCACAAGCAGGGGCCAACCAACGTGCTCTCATTTCCAGTGGCAGATCTGGATATGCCCCTGCCCCCGGACAGTGAACCGGAGCTGGGTGATCTAGTTATTTGTGCACCACTGGTGGGGCTGGAAGCGAAAGAACAGCAAAAGTCGGTATCAGCTCATTGGGCCCACCTGACCCTGCATGGCCTGCTTCACCTCTGCGGTTTTGACCATCAAACCGATGATGAGCAGCTGCAGATGGAAACGCTAGAAATTAGTTTGTTGCAGCAAATCGATATAGAAAACCCCTATTTAATGGAAGATATGGAATCCCCATGAGTGATGACTGCAGCGGTTCTTTTCGCGTCGGCGTGCTAGCGCGCGTCGGCCGAAAACTATTTGGCAAACCTGTTGATCGCGATGACTTGCTTGAGCAGGTGCGTGAAGCGCACGACCAGCACGTGGTCGACAACGAGACCCTCAACATGGTCGAGGGGGTGTTTCGGATCGGTGACACTCAGGTCAGAGAGGTTATGGTGCCGCGCTCAAAGATGGTGGTGCTCGACCGCGAAGATGGCCTCGAAACCATGCTCAACAGAGCCATTGAGAGTGCGCATTCGCGCTTCCCGGTAATCGGCGATGACCGTGATGAGGTGGTCGGTATCGTGTTGGCCAAAGACCTGCTGCCCTACTTACGCAAAAAGGCAGAAGAGTTGGTATTAAGGGATATTTTGCGCGAAGTGACCTTTGTACCGGAAAGTAAGCGATTAAACACGATGCTGCAGGATTTTCGCCGTAATCGGAACCATATGGCAATTGTGGTCGACGAATACGGCGGCGTGGCCGGCCTGGTGACGATTGAGGATGTGATCGAGGAGATCGTCGGTGAGATTGAAGATGAGCATGACCCAGACGAAGAAGTGTTTATCGAGCCGTTGTCTGGCGGCGGTCACCGGGTGGACGCATTGACAACTATTGATGAGTTCAACGAATTTTTTGCTTGTGAACTGGACGGCAGCGAATTTGAGACGATTGGTGGGATGGTTGCACAGGCTTTTGGCCGAGTGCCCAAGGGTGGCGACGAAATTACTTTTCAGGGATTTACCTTTCGCGTGCTGAAGTCTGATGAGCGGCGAATCGATACGCTCGGGGTCAATCCGGCATAGGAATGGTTTTTTGAAATCCCTGGTTTCTGCGGTTTCTACTCTGCTTGCCTGGCTGTTACCGTGTCTTGCTGGTGCGGTTGCGGTGCTTGCCTTCGCGCCTTTTGGTATCTGGCCTCTGTTGCCTTTATCGCTGGCATTGTTGTTTTACCTTTCCCTGCGTCAATCCCCGCGCAGAGCCGGCTGGTCCGGGTTTCTGTTTGGTATTGGCTATTTTGGTGCGGGGGTGCATTGGGTCTACTTTAGCTTCTTTAATTTTGGCAATATGGGGGGCTTTTTTTCGGTTCTGGTTACGCTGCTACTAGTGGTGTACCTGGCCGTTTTTACAGCACTGTTTAGCTGGCTAGTAGCCCGGTTTTGGGGGCCGAATAGTGCATCACCCATTGCTGCCAATCCAACTACGGTCTATCTGCTTGGGCTGCCTGGTTTGTGGGTTGGGCTGGAACTGTTGCGCGGTTGGCTCTTTACTGGGTTCCCCTGGATTACCCTCGGCTATTCTCAGGTTGATGGCCCGTTGGCCGGGTTTGCGTCGCTGATAGGGGCCACGGGAATTAGCTGGTTGCTGGCGTTTATTGCGGGATTGGTATTGTTGCTGGTGCAGCAAAAATGGCGAGCCCTGCCGATTACAGTGGTGTCGCTAGCGGTGATGGTTGGCATTGTCCTCAATCCTGCTGAATGGACTCATGAGTCAGGTGAACCGATCTCGGTCGCACTGGTGCAGGGCAATGTGGAGCAGTCGCTGCGTTGGGATCCAGAGCGGATGCTTGCCAATATTAATCTTCACCGTGAGGCCAGCGAACCGTTTTGGGGAGTAGATTTACTAGTCTGGCCGGAAAATACCATTCCAACGTTCGCCGAAACATTGCCAGCGGACCTGCTGCCAGGCCTACGGGAAAAGAGCCGTGAACAGCAGACCGACCTGCTAACGGGAATGCCGCTTGGCGAGCCGAGTTCGGATCGCTACTTCAATGGCATCCGTCTGCTAGGCGGGCGTGGCTACCGTAAACGTCATTTGGTGCCGTTTGGCGAATACGTTCCTTTACAGGCTCAACTCGGCGGCCTGCTCGACCTGTTACAGATACCCATATCTTCATTTAGTGTGGGGGAATCGGGCCAGAGACCTATAGCACTACAGTATTCAGACCACCTAATCGCACCGAGCATCTGTTACGAAATCCTGTTCTCTGGAGAGATTCGGGATATGTTTCCAGATGCTGGTTTAATGGTGAACATCAGCAACGACGCCTGGTTTGGTGACAGTATTGCACCGCATCAGCATTTACAAATTGCTCGAATGCGGGTGATGGAGGTGGGCCGACCACTGGCCCGGGCGACCAATAACGGTATTACAGCGCTGGTCAACTGGCGGGGTGAAGTGTTTGCGCAAAGCCCACAATTCAAGCAGACGGTACTGACGGGGGTACTACAGCCGCGTCAGGGCAGCACCCCTTATGTTGCGCTCGGCGATTGGCCGCTGCGGGGGCTGTTACTTCTGTCGTTGGGGTATCTGTACTGGCAGCAGAGGCGCCGGCAAATGGATGTCTAGCCGATATACTATCGAGTTTCGTGCAGAGGCTGCTTGACCGTTATCGGGAGAACAGGTTTTTTTATCGACACTCACCGCATTACACAATCACCTGATTAACAAGAGAACTGAATGGATAAGGAGTACGACGCGGCCGTTGTAGAGGCTGACGCGCAGCAACACTGGCAGCAGAGCAAGCTGTTCGCGGTCAGCGAGGATCCTGACAAGGAAAAGTTTTATTGCCTGTCGATGTTTCCCTACCCCTCGGGCAAGCTGCACATGGGTCATGTGCGCAACTACACCATCGGTGACGTCATTAGCCGCTATCAGCGCATGCAGGGGCGTAATGTGCTGCAGCCTATGGGGTGGGATGCTTTTGGCATGCCCGCTGAAAATGCCGCAATAGAGCGCGGCGTGGCGCCGTCGGAGTGGACACGCAGTAACGTGGATTACATGCGTAAACAGTTGCAGCAGCTGGGATTTGCTTATGACTGGGATCGCGAACTTACGACCTGCGACGCTGATTATTACCGCTGGGAACAGTGGTTTTTTTTGCGGTTGCTGAAAAAGGGATTGGTTTATCGGCGCAAGTCGATGGTCAACTGGGATCCTGTCGACCAGACCGTGCTGGCGAATGAGCAGGTGATTGATGGTCGCGGCTGGCGTTCCGGTGAGTTGGTCGAAACTCGCGAAATCGAGCAGTGGTTTCTGAAAATCACCGATTATGCTGACGAGCTGCTCGCCGACCTGGACCAGTTACCCGGCTGGCCAGAGCGAGTCAAAACCATGCAACGCAACTGGGTCGGGCGTTCAGAAGGGTTGCAGCTTGAATTTGATGTGGTCGATCGGCAGGAAACGCTCCGCGTATTTACCACCCGGCCGGACACTCTATACGGTGCCACTTATATGGCGGTAGCGCCGGAGCACCCGCTGGCAGTCGCTGCGATTGAGTTTAATCCGTCACTGGCGGCCCCAATAGAGGCCTGCAAGGTGCGCCAGACCGGTGAAGCAGAAATGCAGACCATGGATAAGCTCGGTGTCGATACCGGCTGGCAGGCACGTCATCCCCTGAGCGGTGACTTATTGCCCATCTACGTGGCTAACTTTGTGCTGATGGGGTATGGCGAAGGCGCGATTATGGCGGTGCCCGGCCACGATCAACGTGACTGGGAATTTGCCACTAAGTACGGGTTGCCAATTCTAGCGGTGGTCATGCCTGAGGGATTTCAGGGCGACCCGGCCGAACTGGTAGCAGCCTCGGCCCACCTCGAAAAAGGCGTGCTGGTTAATTCTGGTGATTACGATGGCTTGAGCTCTGCGGAGGCCTTCGACAAGATTGCTAAAACACTGGAACAGAGTGGTCGAAGTGAGCGCCGGGTGAACTATCGCCTGCGTGACTGGGGTATTTCCAGGCAGCGCTACTGGGGTACGCCAATACCGATTATTCATTGCGAGACCTGCGGGATGGTGCCGGTGCCGGAGGTTGATCTGCCGGTGACGCTGCCAGAAGATGTAGTAGTTGATGGCCGCGGCTCGCCATTGGTACGAATGGAAGAGTTTCTAAGCGTTGACTGCCCGCAGTGTGGTGCTGCGGCCCGGCGAGAGACGGACACCTTTGATACTTTTTTTGAATCCTCCTGGTACTTTGCCCGGTTTGCGTCACCCGATGCATCGGCTATGGTCGATGGGCGCGCCAATTATTGGCTGCCGGTTGATCACTACGCGGGCGGTATCGAACACGCGATTTTGCATCTGCTCTACGCGCGTTTTTTCACCAAAATGATGCGGGACGAAGGGTTAGTGACGGTCGATGAGCCCTTCACCCGGCTCCTCACGCAAGGCATGGTGCTCAAAGACGGCACAAAGATGTCGAAATCGAAGGGCAATACCGTCGACCCGCAGGCGCTGATTGATCGTTACGGTGCGGATACTGCGCGGTTGTTTACCATGTTTGCCTCGCCGCCGGATCAATCTCTGGAATGGAACGACGATGGCGTCGCCGGCGCCAATCGCTTTATTAAGCGGCTCTGGGCACTGGTGCAGCAATATCTGCAATGGCGTGCCGCAGAACCTTCTGTCGCTGATGATAATGTAGAGATTGAATTGGGTGATGAGCTTTCTGATCTGCGCCGTGTACTTTATGAACAACTCTCTCAGGCCCAGTTTGATTTTGATAAAGAGCAGTTCAATACTGTGGTTTCGGCCGGGATGAAGCTTGTTAACGAGCTGGGTCGGATGAGCCAGAAAGTTGAACAATCTGGCTGTGATGGTGCTGGAATTAACCCGGCTGCTTATTGTCAACTGATGGACGAGGCGCTGAGCGTGCTTGTCAGAATGCTCTCTCCGATTATTCCCCATATCTGCCACAGCTTGTGGCAGCAGCTGGACGAAGAGGGCGATATTGCCGATGCCGAGTGGCCGCTGGTGGATGAGGCTGCACTGGTGCGTCAGCAGTTGGAGCTGGTCGTGCAGGTTAACGGCAAGGTACGAGGTAAAATTAGCGTTGATGCTGACATTAGCAAAGATCAGGCTGAAGCGGAGGCGCTGGCGAATGAGAATGTGGTGCGATTTATCGACCGGAAACCGGTGCGAAAAGTCATTGTGGTGCCCGGTAAACTGGTGAATATCGTCATTTAGAGTGACTGAGTT
>QNFC01000054.1 GCA_003645395.1 Gammaproteobacteria bacterium | reverse complement strand
GATTGATTCCCAGTTTTGGTGTTGTTCAACATTTAGATCATTGTCATTGACCTGATAAATAAAAGCTACGTAGTAATTGGTCGCCGCGCAGATGACGAAAAAGCAGATCCAGCTAAGCGTGATTTTTTTCCAGATTGATGGTGGGCAATCCATCTGCGTGGTAAATAGTCGTTCAGCTAGTGTTCGCTTGGTAAATAGGCTGCCAGCAAAAACCACGGCGAAGAGGCCATTGATGAGTGTGGGTTTCCATTTTATGAATGCGTCATCGTGAAACAGCAGTGTCAATGATGCGGCGACGCAAATGATTACCAGGCTAGTGATTTGCAGGGGCTCAAGGCGGCGGAAGCGTAACCAGGTGTAGCCGAAGGTCAGGCATGCAGTTATCGCCGTAGCGGTTACCGCGACGTACATGCCGCTTAATTTATAAGCTATAAAAAAAATTAGGACGGGTAAAAAATCAATAAAGAATTGCATGGTATTTATTCTGTTCCCATCTTGAAGAATTTTATCCATCATCAGCACTGCTGATAAATGACCTACAAGGA
Source organism: Gammaproteobacteria bacterium (assembly GCA_003645395.1). Classification (GTDB taxonomy): domain Bacteria; phylum Pseudomonadota; class Gammaproteobacteria; order Immundisolibacterales; family Immundisolibacteraceae; genus QNFC01. Next base: position 8,568 of record QNFC01000054.1, on the reverse strand, counting down.
TACATTATGGCCACTGTTTGGCGTGTTCATTCTCGTGACCCCCAGCACAGGAGTATTAAACAGGCCGCTGAAGTGCTGGCGGGCGGTGGCTTGGTGGTCTGTCCTACAGAGTGCAGTTATGTGCTTCTCCATGGGTTAAATGAAAAAGAAGCGCATGAGCGGGTACTTGGTATTCGTGACTTGCCTAAGGAACATCTGTTTACGCTGTTATGCAACAACCTGGGTGAGTTAGCTAAATATGCGCAGCTCGGCACGGTGGAGCATCGAATTTTACGTAAACATTGTCCTGGTCCTTATACTTTCGTATTACAGGCAACCCGCCTCATACCGAAGCGTTTGAGCGGTCCCAAAAGAAAGACTATTGGTGTACGTATATCAGATCATCCGGTATGTCGGGCGCTATTGGCGGAAATTGGGGAGCCGGTGATTACTACCACGGCAAGAGTTGCAGGCGAAGCCGAACCACTAGCTGACCCGAACGAAATAGAAAAAACTCTGGGTCAGCTAGTCGATGGGATCCTGTTTATTGAAGATGAAAATTTTGGTGAAACAACGATTGTCGATCTCGCTAGTCGTCCAGCAACTGTAATCCGCCACGGTAATGGCACCATCGAGGGTTTAGGGATTTAAATCGATTGCCGTCGGGTTTTTGGGGTTAAGGTGCGGCACCAACTTCGACTGCAAAGGCTTGTACGTCATTGCGCTGAGCGTACGCCGGGTACTTGGTTTGTAACTCTGTTAACAACCGGCTAGCGTCGGCAAGGTTGTCGTTTCGCTGGTGAGCAACTGCTAGGTGAAAAAGTGTATCGGCCGATTCGGGAGCCTTATCATAAGCTTGTGTTAGCAAACGCAGTCCGCGTTTTTTATCCCCCTGGTTGATAAAAATCCAGCCAGCTGTATCCAGGACATCTGCGCGCTCAGGATTGGAGTCAGCTATCTGCTCAGCGAGTTTCAATGCTTTGCTATTGCCTTGTTCAAAGTAGAGCCAGGCGAGGTTGTTTAAAGCAAGGGGCTGAGAGGGTAGCGTAATCAAAACTTGTTCATATAAGCTGATCGCCGCATTTTTTTTGCCTGCGACCATATGCATATTGGCGAGTCGCAACTTGTTAGGCAAGTCTTCCGGGTGCTGATCTACCCATTCCGTCAGCCTGGCGGTTGCCAATGATATTTGATCCAGGGCAGCCAGTTCCCCAACGATACTAGCAATGAGACTGCTATTGGGGTTTGACTTAAATGCACTTGAATAGGATTCCAGCGCCTGTTGATGTTGTCCAGCGGCCCGGTGGATATCTCCCTGCAAGGTCAAGATTAAATATCTTTGCTGTTCTTCCTCATCAGAGAATGTTTTGAGAAGCGACTTGGCTTTGTTGATCTCGTCCGCTTCTAACTCCAATGAAATGGCATTTATTAGGGCATCGATGTTGTTGGGGGAGCTGACCAGTAGTTTTGCCAGAGTGTCACGAGCCTGCTCGGGGCGATTGTTTATTCGGTAGAGTTGGGCCATGCGTAGCTCGAAAGCATCATTGCGCCGACTGACAGGAATCGATTCCAGTGTTTCCAGCGCTTCCAGGTGGCGTCCCTGTTTGGCCTGGATAACGGCCACTGTTCTGGCCGCAGCAGGGTCATAAGGAGCAGTCTGGAAGGCCTGGTCGGCGTAGTCAAAAGCTTTGAGTAAATCACCTTCAATCATCATCAAATTGGCGAGCGCGAGAAGCATTTTTGAGTTGTTGGTCGTCTTTACAGCTTCTTTTAGAAGCCGAATTGCTGCTGGTTTGTCGCCAGCTCTAATTTCGATGTCAGCTAAACTTAAAATCGCAAGGACATTATTCGGATCAATTGCCAGTACTTCAGTAAACATTTCTTTAGCGTCGGCTGAGCGGTTCTCTGCCATGGCCATGCGCGCAAGGTTAAGTCGTGCCGGGACAAATTTTGGATCATGATCTAGCGCGAGCTCAAACAGCTGTTTGGCTTTAGCCGGCTGTTGACGAGCGAGCTCAATGGCGCCTTTCAGGTTTGCCGACAAGGTAATTAACCCCTGGGCTTCCAGCTGATTCGCGGATTCCATCGCCAAGTCTAATTGGCCCTGCCTGATCAAAGAGTAAGCTAACAGGAGGTGATGCTCAGGGTTGCTACTGTCTGTCTCCGTAAGCTCTCGGTATTCCTCAATTGCCGAGTCAACATCGCCGGAAACAAGGTGTGTTCGTGCCAGTTGACTACGAATTAGTCGAGGATCATCAGCCAGTGAGGCTGCTTTTTCCAGAAGCAGAGAACCCTGTGAATATTCACCGACCGCAAGTAATGCGCTGCCAGCGGTAATTAGGACTAACAGGTCGTCGCTCTCTTCAGAAACGGTATTACCGAGGATCGCTAAAGCTTCGTTAGCCTGGCCCAGCCTCAGTTTGGTTGCTGCCAGAAGCGTCCGTCCCCCCGTGTTATCTGGGTCGCTTGCAACCAGAATGGTAAGGACATTATTGGCTAGTTCAAGCTGGTTGCTATCAAGATAGAGCTTGCCAAGTAACAAAAGGGTAGGGTTGTGCTTGGGGGTCAGGGTTTTCGCGGTCTCCAGTGCCTCTATTGCAGCGCTGGATTCTCCTAACTGGTAGTAAGTTAAACCCTGTAGGTAATAGGCCAGTGGCACCGATGGGTGCTCGGATAGAAAGGTGGCCAACGCTTTTTCAGCTTTTTTCAGTTCTTTTTTGGCAAGCTGTATGCGTATGGCCCCGATTTTGGCGATGATCTTCGTGCGGGAGTTGGCAGTTGGCGCAGTAGCGGCTGTTGCAAAAAAAGTTTTAGCTTCATCAAAACGTTGCTCGGTCACCGCCAGTTCACCGGCGATAAGATTTGCAAAAGGATTTTCTGGTTCTGTTGCCAGTGCTCCCTGTACAAAATCCTGCGCTATTTCCCGATTGCCACGGCTAAGGGCTATTCTGGCCAGTCCTACCTGAGCCGAGACATTTTCCTCAGGAGTGTCGATCAGCCCAGTGAAAATTTCTTCAGCGCGGCCAATTTCACCGGACTCTAAGAGGAGCTCCGCATACAGTATCTTGGCTTCGCCGGAAAGGGTGGCAAGATCTTTGGTTTGGAAATGATCGAGCGCTTTTTGCATATCTCCCTGAGCAATCCAGGTTCGCACCAGCGGTAAGTCACTATCGGCCCGGCTGATACCTAGCTCGAGCGCCTTCGTGAATTCGTGTTCTGCTGCATTGCTTTGGCCACCGGCCAGATAGATTTGACCTGCTAGCCAGCGGATGTCCGGATTGTTCGGTTCGCTCCGAACTGCATTCTTGATTTCGATGGTCGCTGAACGAACATCCCCTTGAGATAGAAACTGTTGAGCGTTATTTGTATGTTCTGCCGCAGTCCGGGCATCTTCTTTTCCGCATCCTGCGATAGGGAGTGCAGAGGCGATGAGTAGCAGGTAGAGACTAATTTTTGATATAGACATTTTGATGTTCCGCTAAGCAGAGGTAGGAAATGGACGTGTTGGACGCCACTGGATTAGCACCGCGCTGGCACAGTCCGTTCGTCAAGGTACCACGGTTGCATCAATCTGAAACTGTAAACGTTTGAACTGTGAAGAGAGTCCCAATAGTAGTGGGCCAGGCGGGCAAAGTTTGCAGCAAAGGGGTGCCCCTATTTACCAGCTGGCAGGCAGTAATCACCGATCTAAATTGCTAACAAGCTGTGCGTAAAACCATGTCTTAAGTGTTGTTGGCTGCTAACTGGCGAGTTTGCTCGGAGCGGACTAACACCAGTTACTTAGCTGTAGCGGGAAAAATAATCAATTCTTTAAGCATTAGCGAATATTGCCAGAAAAACAGGACCAGTTTTCCCCGCGAATTGGTCGGGGTGAGAGGATTTGAACCTCCGGCCCCCGCCTCCCGAAGACGGTGCTCTACCAAGCTGAGCTACACCCCGATCCGATTAGTACTATTTAAAAAGCGCGGCTCACAGCAAAATCAGCCAATTTAAGCATGGACGTCTTGGCCGAAGTTTCGGGAAAGTTTGTCAACGCCAGTTTGGCAAGGTCAGCATGCTCTTGAGCGCGGCGGGCAGTGTACGTGATGGCATCCCCTGATTCAATAATCTTCACAACCGTTTCCAGAGGCACGCTTCCTGGTTCAGTTATTGCCTGGCGGAGTTGCTGACGCTGTTTGGCGCCCACAGTTTCGAGCGAGCGGATCAGCGGTAAAGTTGGCTGACCCTCAGCGAGATCGTCACCAATATTTTTACCAATAAGCACAGCTTCGCCTCGATAATCTAACAAGTCATCAAGAAGCTGGTAGGCGATTCCAAGATGTAATCCATAGCTGCTAATGGCTTTGCGTTGGTCGTCGCCAAGCTGCGCGGCGACGGCGCCTAGCTCGGCGGCGGCGGAGAACAGCCGAGCAGTTTTGTGAGTAATGACTTCAATATACTCAGCCTCTGGAATATCCGGATTACCCCGGTTTAAATTTTGTTGAACTTCACCTTCGGAAATGACGTTGGTGGCGATCGCAAGCAATTCCATTACCCGCATGTGGCCAACCTCGACCATCAGTTCGAAGGCTCTGGAATAGAGAAAGTCGCCAACTAAAACGCTAAGGCTGTTGCCCCAGATTGTGTTTGCGGTGGGCTTGCCGCGGCGCCTGACCGATTCATCAACAACGTCGTCGTGGAGGAGCGTTGCCGTATGAACAAACTCGATAATCACCGCCAGCTTAATATGGTCACCGCCGGTATAACCGCACGCTTTGGCGGCTAAAATTACCATCGTTGGACGCAACCGTTTGCCACCGCTATCAATTATGTAATTTGCGAGTTCAGAGATGGCGGGGATACGGGATCGGAGTTGCTCTCGAATCGTTACATCGACCTCTGCCAGATCTTGCTCCGCTGGCTGCAGAATGATTGCCAGTTCATCCATGATCATTAGGATTCGTGTCTCCATACTACAAAACGGCGGAATGCTAGGTTGATGGTCTGTAAACTGTCAAGCTAAAGCAAATATATAATACGATATTGAACCGCTGCTCTTTAAATTTAGGTGTGCAGCTTTGTAACACTTAGCATATAATTGCGCGCCTTATTTGCTCTTATTGGCTCCCGCGTCGGCGTGAGCGAGATAAGTGTTTAGTGTTTTTGTTTTTGACGGAGAAGGTCATGTTTGCGGTTATCGAAACCGGTGGCAAGCAGTATAAGGTGGAATCAGGTCTCAGGTTAAGGGTCGAGAAAATCGATGCCGAAGTCGGGGCCGGGGTAGACCTTGATAAAGTGTTGATGGTCGTTGCAGACGAAGGTGTGCAAATTGGCAAGCCTTATCTGGAGGGTGCCCACGTTAGTGCCACTGTTCAGGAACAGGGGCGTGGTAAGAAGATTCGCATCATCAAGTTCAAACGCCGTAAACATTTTCGTAAGCAAATGGGGCATCGTCAGTCCTATACTGAGTTGCTGATCGGCGATATTGTCTCGGCCTGATTGCACATTATTACTTACTGAACAGGAGCCCTGGAAATGGCACATAAAAAAGCGGCAGGTAGTTCGCGTAACGGTCGCGATTCAGAATCGAAACGACTGGGTGTAAAGAAATTTGGTGGTCAGCATGTTCTGGCCGGAAATATTTTGGTCCGCCAGCGCGGTACAAAATTTCATGCCGGAGCTAATGTTGGGGTTGGCAGGGACCACACATTGTTTGCTAAGGCTGAAGGGCAAGTAAAGTTTGAAATTAAAGGCCCCAAAAACCGCACGCACGTGGCGGTTGTTCCAGCCTGATCCAATTGCTTGTAAGGCGGCTAATTATTCGTCCTTTAAGCCCCGTTTCTGACGGGGCTTTTTTATTTATATGGTGAGAGAAATCGGTGAAGTTTGTCGATGAAGCAACAATTACCGTAACTGCTGGCAATGGTGGTTCGGGATGCTTGAGTTTTCGTCGTGAAAAATTTATCGAAAGGGGCGGCCCCGATGGTGGTGATGGTGGCGATGGTGGCAGCGTTTATCTTGTCGCAGATGAGTCGATCAATACACTCATCGACTTCCGTCACAAGCGCCGGTTTTCAGCAGCGAATGGCTTTCCAGGCGAAGGAAGAAACAAACGAGGAAAAAGCGCGTCGGATGAACTGATTCCTGTTCCTGTCGGTAGCAGTGTGTTCGACCAGAATACCGGGGAGTTAATCGGCGATTTAATTGAGAATCGGCAGCGGTTGCTGGTGGCTCAGGGTGGTTTCCACGGATTGGGAAATACCCGTTTCAAGAGCAGCATCAATCAGGCTCCGCGTCGAATCTCTGCGGGTACGCCTGGAGAAACCCGGCAGCTGAGTTTAGAGCTAAATTTACTTGCGGATGTGGGGCTTCTGGGCCTGCCCAATGCTGGGAAATCTACTTTCCTGCGCGCGGTGTCCGCGGCTACTCCTAAAATAGCGGATTACCCCTTCACTACGTTGCATCCACAACTTGGTGTGGTATCGGTCGAGGCTCATCGGAGTTTTGTCGTAGCAGATATTCCCGGTTTGATTGAGGGCTCGTCTGACGGCGCAGGTTTGGGCATACAGTTTCTAAAGCACCTTTCTCGTAATCGCCTGTTGTTGCATATCGTCGATATTGGCGCTGAAGACCTGGGTCAGGACATCCTGGAGGATATTCAGGTCATTGTCGGTGAGCTTGAGAGTTTTAGTGAAGCCCTGTTTAAGTTACCGCGCTGGTTGGTGTTTAATAAAATCGATCTGGTGGCAAAGGACCAGCGGCAAGCACGAATTGATCGCGTATTAACGCTGCTGGATTGGCAAGGACCCTGGTTTGTAATTTCCGGTGAGACCAGAGAGGGTTGCACGGAACTCACTCGTGAAATACAGAGCTATATTGAGGCGGAATTCGAGTAACGCTGAAATAAACAAGTCTGATAATACCTGGATTTTTTGAGCAGCCTCGCCGCTGATAATCGCAGTGAAACCCAGTTGAGAATGATCACTTCCGAAGAACTTGTTTTTGCTCCTGCTGCCGATGTCGCTACGGACCCGTTGCGTCGTGGAGATCGGCTAGTGGTGAAGATTGGTAGTGCGCTGCTCACCGCCAACGGCGCGGGACTTGATTCCGATGCTATTAGTGGTTGGGTAGAGCAGGTTGCACAGTTGCATGCCCGTGGTATTAAGGTAGTGATGGTCTCTTCAGGGGCCGTTGCTGAGGGAGTGCGCCGGTTGGGCTGGTCCAGTCGGCCCGAAGAGCTTAACCGTTTGCAGGCAGCCGCTGCGGTGGGCCAGGCGGGGTTGGTGCAACACTATGAGCAGGCATTTCAAAAGCATGGTCTGCATACAGCACAAATTTTATTAACGCATGATGACCTTGTAGATCGCAAACGGTATCTCAATGCACGTTCCACCTTGACTGCTTTGCTTGATTTTGACGTGGTCCCCATCGTTAACGAAAACGACACGGTGGTGACTGACGAAATCCGTTTTGGTGACAACGATACCCTTGCAGGCCTGGTAGTTAACCTCGTTGAGGCCAAGGCCTTACTACTGCTAACCGATCAATCCGGATTGTACGAGTCAGATCCCCGTCATAGCCCGAAGGCGCGCTTATTGCTGCAGGCATTTGCCGCTAATTCTGAGCTTGATGCAATGGCGGGCGGTGGTAGCGGTCGGTTGGGTCGAGGGGGAATGCAGACCAAGCTGCGGGCTGCGCGTTTAGCTGCTCGTTCCGGAGCGTTTACTTATATTACCCATGGCGGAATCCTGCAGGCCATTACCAGTATTGCTGAAGGGGCGACGGGTGGTACCTTGTTGCTGGCGGGCAGTGAACCCTTGGTGGCGCGTAAGCAGTGGTTGGCGGGCCACCTGCACTGCATGGGGGCGCTGCAACTTGATGACGGCGCGGTGAAGGGGGTCTGTCAGCTTGGCCGCAGTTTGCTCGGGGTGGGAGTATCAGCGGTAAATGGCGATTTTCGCCGTGGTGATCTGGTCGCCTGCCTTGATCCACGTGGTCATGAGGTTGCCCGAGGATTAGTCAACTACAGCGCAGCAGAGAGTCGCTTAATTATGGGTAAATCGAGTTATACGATTGCCAATACTCTCGGCTACGTGGATGAAGAAGAACTCATCCATCGCGACAATATGGTGCTTAGCTGAACTGGAACGGGTTTTTGATGGGCGACAAAACAACTCAGGGATCACAACGACCCCTGAGTTAGCAAACCGAGGGTTTGATCAGATCAAGCCATGTTACGTATTTGTGTATTTAAGCGGCTCTTCCAGCGGGCAACGGTGTTTTTGGACACCAGGCCACGACCTGCTGAGCGATCGAGAGTGGGTATCGCCGCAGCGTAGCTGGTTTTGGCAGCTTCACTGTCACCGGCTTCAATCGCGGCGGAGACTTTCTTGAGCGCGGTGCGGTAGGAAGAACGTTGTGCACTGTTACGCTGCCGGCGATTTTCCGCCTGGCGGGCGCGCTTACGCGCTTGCGGAGAATTTGCCAAATCTGAATTCCTCTAAAATAATGGGCTGAAAAAAAGCAGCGTAATATCGTGTTTTCGATAAGATTTGTCAACCGCTTTGGTTGGCATGATGAACGTCCTGGTCCAGGAATCTGTGAGAGCTG
>QNFC01000053.1 GCA_003645395.1 Gammaproteobacteria bacterium | reverse complement strand
GCTATTAAGTGCCTTCGCCAGCTGCGGTAATTATTCGGTGTGTTGACGTGAGGGCAAGGGGTTTTCAGTAGTCTACGATTTGACCGCCAATCACTCTCATTACCGGCGTTTTAGTATTGGGAGATTGTCCCGGAGTGTTGAATAAGTCATCCACATAGATAACGCCGTTTTTGTCCATATAGGCACCCCCTGCGGTGTAAGGAATGGTGCGTTGGCGAATGGGTTCTGGGTTGTTTGAAGGTGCGTTACGGTTTAACAGTAATGCTGTGGATGATCCGCCGCCAGTTAACTCCAGGTCGTCGGTTCTGGGCCAGGGAACAAAAATCCAGTCCCATCCTTTGTAGGAAGGAGGGTTCATCGTGAGTGTTGAGTCAGCTGAGACGGCCTGAAACGAAAAGATCAGTAGTGTTGTGAAAAGAAAGGCTGGGAATGATGTCGGTTTTGTCGTCATTTTTTTCGCCACTGTAGGGGTGGAAGATTATCAGGAGAGGGAGAGTAAAATTCAGGTTCTCACGTGCTTTGACGACATGTTTAGGTTGTAATCCACGTAAACTAGTGTTGTTCTCAATCCAAGATTTAAATCCAGGTATAAATAAATAATGGCTCGCGAACTCGTAATCAGCTTTCTCTACGGCGAATTCAATGCCGCGCTGGTTGATGGTGCTACGGTTGTCGAGCGCTGGTCGCCGTCGGCTTCTGATCGCGCCCATGGTTTTCATGAGGCCGCATTCCGGTTTTTCCTCGAATCGGTGGTTGAGCATTTTGATTACGCCGGCAAGGAAGCAGTGCTGGTAGTGGCTGATGTGGAGATGGAGCACCACCAGGTCGCCTTGCCACCGGTTAACAAGCAACAGCGGCAACAATTACTTAGACTTGAGGCTGAAAAGCTTGCTGAGGGGCGTTCGCTAGCCTGGTCATATTTACGTATTGGTTCGTCGGTGGGGCGACGTTCAGGGGCAGTGGTTGCGACCGGCTCTGACCAATACCTGCTGCATTGCTGGCCACTGGCCAAGCTAAATAGCTATCTGGCCGATTTTGCCCACGTTGGCGTGGCCCCGCGGCTGATTCTTCCTGATATCGCGCTGTTTCATGCCTGGACAGACGAGGCGGGGCTGGGAAAAGAGGCCACTGCGCTGGTGTATACCGGTGAGAATGGCACCACGGTTATGCTGTCTGATCCGCAGGCGACGAAGCTGTTCGTGCGCCGACTGTCGCCAGCAATTGGTCATAGTAAGGAGCGGTTGCCGGGAGAGATTCGCCGCTCACTCCAGTATGCCCGCCAGGATATGGGCCTGCGCCCGGAACTGCTGGTCACCAACGATCAGCAGTTAGCAGTTGACCTGCAGGCCCAACTTGATCGTGATGTTGTTATTGAGGTTGAAATCAGCTGGGCCGATCAGCCGGTGCTGGCTCACTACTCCGACGTTTTTAGCCGGCGAGAATCTCAGTCTTTTGTGCCGAATGAAATTCGCTATGCCAAATACAATCGGCTAATCAATAGGGTGGTGGTGGCGGCTATTGCGATTACTGTAATAACCAGTGTCATCGTCGCTGCATCAGTTGAGTGGAGCCTTCGTGGAGAGACGTTGTCTTTTGATAAGTTGGCAGCAAGTTATGAGCTGCGTGTGCAAGAGCAACAATCTTTGCAACGAGAGATAGATGATATCCGCGGTGAACAGGCGTTTGCAGAGGGTGCAAGGCTGGATAAACAGAAACTTACATACTGGTTGCTCCGGGATTTGGGGGATGAGTTGCCGAAGACGCTCCGGTTATCAGGATTGAATCTGGCGTATGGCGACGAATCAACCATCACGTTGTCGGCAGAAGTGACGGCGGTGATCGATAATATGCAGCGTCTGGACAGTGATATGCAGGTTTTTGGTGAAAAACTGGCGGCCGAGCCCTGGTTAGTTAACTGGCCGGTCGACTGGGTTCAGCAGTGGCGCGATCAATACATGGGTGGTAACCGCGGACAGCAGCTTGAGATTGAGTTCAGTGGCGAGTTGCCGGGCTGATGGCTACACAACTTTATATGAGTCGTTCGCGTTGGGCAGCAGCGCTGCTGATAGCGTTATCCGTTTTCTTGTTCTGGTGGGCGATTGGTGTACGCCTAAGTGGAGCGGCAGAGATAAACGATCAACGGATGCGTCAGGAGGCGCTTGAATTTAAGGTTACCAGTTTGCGCTGGCAGCGTGATGCGATGAATACCGCGGAGCTTGTGGAAATACGGCAGCAAGCAAGGCAAAGGCTGCTAGCAGATCCTGATGGTCTACCAGCCCTGGTAGATAAATTGCAGGATATTGCGGATGCATACAATATTAGCATTGGGGTGCAAATGACTGAATCTCTGCCATTTGCTCAGGTTGTCGGGGTATCAACGCGCGACCTGACGCTGAGTTTCTCGGGCGTGTCCTATGATTCGTTGGTGGCTTATCTGGGCGCGCTTGAACAGCAGTCTGATACCTGGGTTTTTTTAATCCGCGATGCCAGTCTGGTCAGCCGTGGCAACGATGCGCAGGTAAAAGGTTGGGTAAAAGTGCGTTTCTGGACGACCGTGGGTGGCTCCTCCGACAAAGAGGAGTTGTTATTTTGATCAGCGGTCAGGTCTGGATACGGGCCAGGGTCATCACCTCTATTTATCGCGTTCTGCACCCGCTGAGACGGTTTCCGGCCGCTTATACTTGGGGTAACGGTCGTTGAAAATCATGCAGCGTATCCGTGTCTGGTTACAGAAGCCGTGGTTTGTCGGTGTGCTATCACTGGTGGCGATCCTGTTTTGCGTGCGTAATATTGCGCTACCGTTAATGGGTACTTCAACAGGCAAGCAGAAAGCCGTTGTCAGTAGTCGTGCAAGCACTCCTGTATCGAGTCAGAATTCGAAAGCCAATCCTTCTGTAAAAGAGGCATCTCCGGTAGTTCAGCAGTTCGATATGGCCGAGGTAGCGGTGTTCCGCCATCAGTTTTTTAGTGGTGGGAGTTATCGGCGCAATCCTTTTCTGTTTGGCGATGATCCCCGTCAGCCGAGCCACGAGGTGGCGGCTAAATCTTCTGTAGAAGTGTCTATAGGCGCTCACACAGTGGTGGTTGCCAAGCCGATAAATCCGCAAAGGCTGTTCTCTTTGAACGCTATTCTGGTTCGAGATGGGCAAAAATACGCCTTGATCAATAGCCAGGTACGCACTCAGGGTGATGCGGTGTTGGCGAGCAAAAGATTTATTAACCGGACTGGGTTTTCTAGCGCCCAGCAGCAGCAGTTGAAAGAATTAGTGGCCAAAAATTACACCTTGACCGCGATAGCTGAACGTAAGGTGAGAATTTCCGGTCCCACGGGTAGTTTCAGTGTTCCGCTAGCCCGTTAGGGGTGTGTCATTAATTGTTAATCCTATTAACTTTTAATCGAATTTGTCGATAAGAAATTTGATTGGTTTAGGATTTTGTTTTTTTAGAAATCTATTTGAATTTAAATAGATAGGCTATATAGTTGATCGTTAGCTATAAGTTGTGCGAGTTTAAATTAACCAGACCTGCTAACCCGGGCTGGTGGCGATCATATTGTTACTTAAGGTTTCATGTATTCCATGACTAGTCCAGCCCCCTCTTTAGCTGTGTTGCGTCGACTAAGTGTTGTAGCGATTCTTTGCCTGCCGCTTTGGTCATGCACTTCAGCGACGCCTCCTGTTGCCGAAGCCGAACCTTCCCCTGTTGAGCCGGTTGTTCCGGCGGCAGAGGAGCTGCCGCCTCCGGTTATCGTGCCGGTGGCCGAGCGGGAGGGGCAACTACAGAGAATGATGCAAATGCCGGTGCCGGTGGTTGACTCCCGGTATAGCTTTCATGCAGTTGGGGTGCCGGTGGCTGACGCATTGCGCCTGTTCGCTCGCGATAATAGGCTCAATCTGGTGCTCGACCGTCAATTAGAGGGCAAGGTGACGGTTGATTTTACCGACCTGAGGTTGAAACAAGCGCTGGATGCAATACTCGATGCTTTTGATTATGGGTGGGAAATTAACAACGGTTTGATCCGCGTGCGCCGGGAAATTACTCGCTCGTTTGACGTGGATTACTTGCGTCTGATCCGCAGTAGTGATTCGGAAAACCAGTCCGGTGAGTTTGGGATTAGCGGTGGTAGCGATTCATCTGAGAGTTCAGCTGCGAACGAGTTTTCGGTCGAGCAGGAAAATAAAATCGATTTCTGGGAGGAGTTACTCGAAGAACTGGGTCAGCTGGTGGGCGAAGAAGGTCGGGTGGTTGCGAATAGAACTGCAGGCTTTGTCTCGGTTACGGCCGGTAAGCGGGCTGTGCAAGACATAGAAAATTATCTGCACAGAGTGAAACTCGGCAGTATGCGACAGGTCAGTATTCAGGTAGAAATTGTTGAGGTCGAACTCACTGACAATACACAACTCGGGATCGACTGGGTTGCTCCTGACTTGCTGAGCATCGGTCGCTTCGACCTTGGAAAAAATGCGTTGAGCGGTGCGACACAGATTTTGGGTGGCGGAGGGCCTGGCACGTTGTTTCACGTTAGTGTTGACGGTGATACCCGTGCGATTGTTAAGGCATTGCAGAGACAGGGTGATTTGCATGTTGTTTCGCAACCAAGATTGAAGGCGATTAATAACCAGACGGCACAGATACGTGTGGCTCAGGACGAACCCTATTATGTCCTCACAGAAGGAGCCGTTCCTTCTTCCAGTCAAAACGCAGGGCAGGGCGCAACGTTCGAGCAGCGTAGCGCTACCATTGGGCTGGTAATGCAGGTTACGCCGCATATATCTGCCAATGGCTGGATCACGCTGGAAATCTCGCCGGTGATCACCAAAAAGGTGGGTCTGGTACCGACACCGTTCACAGATAAGGACGGTAATATTGTTCTCGATAAGGATTTTGGACCGCCGATTGTGGATGTGAAGCAGACGACCGTGGTAGCGCGAGTCAGAAGCGGTGAAACCGCGGTTATCGGTGGGTTGATTCAGGATGTCGATCGGGAAACGGTGGACAGTGTTCCTGTCCTTGGTGATTTGCCGCTGATCGGGGCAGCGTTTCGTGACACGGTGACTGAGAAAGCAAGAACTGAGCTGGTAATAATGATCACCCCGGTGGCGGAATATATTGAAGTCGAGGAAGAGCAATACGCATGGTAGTTTCGGCGCCGCCGAGTTCGGATCTACCCAAACGGGCCGAGGTGCGTGTTGAACCCCCGAACGTAGCTGGGTCGCTATTACGCCCAGATCACATCTATCAGGCGATGGGCCTGGTCGAAGACCCATTTAAGATTACGCCCGATCTTGATTACCTCTACGCTTCCTCTCAGCATATTGAGAATATCCGCCAGCTGGAATACGCGGCGATGGGGGGGGCTCTGTCAGTGCTCACCGGTGAAGTGGGGCTTGGCAAGACACTGATATGTAGGAAAATTCTCAGCGATTTTTCTGCCACGGATACAGTGAAAACTGCTTACCTGCTTAATCCGCCACAAGATTTTGGCTATTTGATGGTCAACGTCATCTACGATTTAACAGGTGTACGTGTGCAGCCCCGGTCGGGTAATAACCATTATCTGGTTGAAGAGCTCTATCGGATCCTGTTAGAAGAGGCGAAGGTCGGCCGGCAAGTGGTGCTAATCATTGATGAAGCCCATCGTTTGCCTGCGGAAGTGCTCGAGGGGGTCAGGTTGTTGACCAATCTTGAAACAAGTAAGCAGAAATTGCTGAGTATCATTCTTGTCGGTCAGCCGGAACTTGACGATACTCTTTCGCGTCGCGACCTGCGCCAGCTACGCCAGCGAATTGCTGTTCGATGTCGCCTGAAGCCTTTGGGCCGTCGGCAAACACGGGAATACGTGAATCATCGTCTTGTCAGCCAAAGTGGCAACAAGGGCATTCTGTTTACTTCCCCCGCCCATTGGTGGCTGTACCGTTTGTCTGGGGGCATTCCCCGGCGCATTAATTTATTGTGCGGTCGAGCGATTTTGGCAGCGTTTGCCGGGTTCGCACCAAAGGTAACCGTAGGCCACGTGCGTAGAGCTTCGCGGGAAATAGAGTACGGTTCTGGTTAACCTGGTGAGCATCTTTCGACAACGAGTTGAGCTAAGACTATGAGTATCATTGACGATGCTTTAAAAGGGCTGGAGGGTGCTCAGGTAGAGTCGGCAGGCAGCCAGCCAACGGAAGCGCTGAGTTTGCCGCGGGGAACCCCGTTGGTTTCGAAAATTATTGTTGTTGGGTTGGTGTTAATTGCCATTGCCGTTGCGTGGTGGGTAGTGAGTTCCAGGTCGACAATTCCAGTAACGGCAGATTCGACTGCGGAAATAGTTAACCCTGTCTCGGTTACGGTTAATACTGAACCCTCCTTAACAACGATTTCCCGGCAAATTGACGCATTAACTGAATCGGGTGAGAGCGTAAGCGTGGCCGAATTGACGGTGGCAGTGATAGAGCCCGGTTTCAGTGATTCGTCCGGATTAGTTGCACAGCTAACTGTGGTTGATGATGAGGCTGTTCAACCAGAGGTTGTTGTCACTGTTTCTGTTAGCACTGACAGTGTTGATAGCCTCACCGAGGCAGAACAGTTGCCGGCAGATACGGTGGCTACTTTGACCATGGGCGCCGTTGAATCGACTAATAGTTCAACTGCTGCCAGGCCATCGGTTGACGGTGTTGAAGGGATAACAGCGCTAACCGCCGCCGAGTCTGCCGCGTTAAGTAGCGAGACACGGGTGCAGTCAGAGCTGTCGGACCTTTCAAGCGGGGAATCAGTGGCGAGCTTGACGGACGGTAGTGAGTCGGGCGCCGGGGTGAAAGAGGCAGTCGTCGCTGTTAAGGTTGGGCCGGCCAAACAGCAGGGGACGCCAGTAAAAGAGGTGGTTGTCGTTGTTAAGCAACCAACCGCGCCGCGGACCAGTAATGCCAGCAAGCACCCCAGGCCTTCTGTAAATACTGCAGCAGCAGTGCGTTCGGCATTAGCTGCAGAGACTGCGGGTAACTATGCTGTCGCATTAAAGAAACTCGCGGTCGTGAAAACGGACACACGGGAGGTAACTCTGTTAAAGGCCCGGCTTTTGGCGCGTAGCGGTGATTACGAGCAGAGTGTTCGCTTGTTTGGCACCGTTGATGAGGTGAGTTTAGATAGCGGTTTTAGTTTTTGGTTTGGGTTTGCACGGTTTAACTTGCAACAGTGGCGCCTGGCCATTGCTTCGCTGAGCCGGGCAAGTGACCTGAATTCTAGTGACGTGATGACTCTGCTGTACCTGGGAATGGCTCAGCAGCAGGCGGGGGATTTCCGCGCCAGCATTGACACGTTTCATCAGGCGCGGCAGCTTAGACCTGATATGCCCGAAATTTCCTTTAATACTGGGATTTCGTGGTGGGCGTTGGGCGAGCAAGGCCGGGCGCGCAACGCGTTCCGCCATTTTATGCGCGTCTCCGACGGCCAGCGACAGGCCTACGCTGAGCAACGTCGCCGGGTTAGCCAGTCCTATTTAGGTGTGTCGATACCGGATTAAGCGCCCTTTCAGGGGTTTAGTCGCGGTTGCTCATAGCTGGCGGTGACTTCTGTGTAGATGCCGCCACGTACACCGAATTCTGCGGTTAATTGCATCCGCCGTGGTTGGCATGCCGCAATCAGATGATCCAGAATCTGATTGGTCACGGCCTCATGAAAAGCCCCCTGGTCACGATACCAGCCGATATAGAGCTTCAGTGCTTTGAGTTCGACACAGCGTGCGTCGGGCACATATTCAAGGTGTAAGGTGGCAAAATCCGGTTGCCCGGTTTTGGGGCAGAGACAGGTGAATTCGGGTGCCCTGATCTTAATGATATAGTCCCGCTCGGGTGTCGGGTTGGGGAAGGTTTCCAGCAGGTCGATAGCTGATTGGGTCATGTGATTTCCATGTTAAAAACTGGAGATTTTAACCATAGCGACTGCCAATTTGAAGTCGGAACGCTTCGGGCTTTAAATTGACTCAGGCGGCACTTAGATTTGGTGCGACTCAGCTCCCACAGAATAACGCCTATATCCTATATGTTTATCCAATCTCAATCTTGTTGATCAGCCTCGGGAGCTTCGGCTAGTCGTTGGTTGAGGTTTGATTAAGGCGATCGGGTGCCCGCTGTGTTGCCACTAAATTTCTACTAATAAATATTGAACTGCTAATGGGGAAAACGATTCTTAACCAGATCGAAAGGCTGCGCGTGCTGCTGGAAGAGCATAACCGTGCCTATTACCTGCATGATGATCCGCAGGTGCCGGACGCTGAGTATGACCTTCTGTTTCGTCAGTTACAAAAGCTGGAGGAGGGTCATCCAGAATACGCTGATGATAATTCGCCGACCCAGCGAGTGGGTGGGGCAGCACTGGATGCGTTTGAGAAAGTGCGCCATGCGGTGCCCATGCTCTCTCTGGGTAATGCCTTTGAAGATGTTGAGGTGGCTGAATTTGATAGCCGGGTGCGGCTGGGGCTGGAATTGGGTGAACAGCCTATTCCCTATGTTGCAGAACCAAAACTCGATGGTCTGGCGATCAGTTTGCGCTACAAGCAGGGCAAGTTAGTTACCGCGGCGACTCGTGGTGATGGCACGACAGGTGAGGATGTAACAGCGAATATCCGCACGTTGCGGGCATTGCCGCTGCGGTTAAAAGGTAGCGGTTGGCCGGCACTGCTGGAGGTGCGGGGTGAAGTGTTTATCACCCGAGCCGGATTTGAAGCATTGAATGCTCGTCAGGTCGCTGACGGTGAAAAAACGTTTGCTAATCCCCGCAACGCTGCTGCGGGTAGTCTGCGTCAGCTGGATTCTCGCATCACTGCCAGGCGGCCCCTTACCTTGTTTTGTTACGGTTGGGGTGAGCATAGCGGTGAGTTGCCCGCATCTCATTACGAGGTCTTGATGCAGCTGACTGAGTGGGGTTTGCCAGTGTCGCCGTTGGTGCGGCGCGTCAATGGTCTAGCGGAGTGCCTCGAATATTATGAGCAGATGGCTCTTGATCGGCCAGAATTGCCCTACGAAATTGACGGCGTGGTTTTCAAGGTTGACCGGCGTGACTGGCAGCGCGAACTGGGCCAGGTCGCGCGGGCGCCGCGTTGGGCGATTGCGCGTAAATTCCCCGCCGAGGAGGCGGTGACGGAGCTGCTGGCCATTGACGTGCAGGTGGGCCGTACCGGCGCGATTACCCCGGTTGCTCGTCT
>QNFC01000052.1 GCA_003645395.1 Gammaproteobacteria bacterium | reverse complement strand
GAGAGTTTGCTTACTAACTGTAGGTCGCCACTGATGCGCGGTTGCTCGGCCTGATCAGCGCTTTTATCCAGCACCAGCGCTAACAGGGCGCCGGGTGTGCCTGAGATGGTCGCATCGACCGACGTTAATAGGGTCTCTGCATCTTCCTGTAGCAAGCGAATGCCGTTACGGTCCAGCAATAAAAGAAGTGTTAACGGCCCGTGGTTGCCGTTGGTTTCGATTTCGATACGTAGCTGTTTACCGGCTAGTTCTTCGCTAAGCGGACTGGCGCCGCTGGCGTTGAGCCAGCGGTCGATAATAATTTCCGTGCTGCCAATAAGTGCTGACGGTAAGCGCATGGTATGACGGCTACAGCTTGTAACCGCGGTGCACCGCGACAATGCCGGCAGCGAGGTTGTAATAGTGGCAACGAGAGAGACCGGCCTGTTCCATCATTCCTTTTAGAGTTTGCTGATCCGGATGCATGCGGATTGATTCGGCGAGGTAGCGATAACTGTCGGCGTCTTTGGCGATTAGTTTGCCGAGTAGCGGCAGTATCTTGAAGCTGTAAATGTCATAGGGTTTCTGCAGTGGTGAGATGGGTTTGGAAAATTCCAGAATTAACGCTCGGCCGCCGGGTTTCAACACCCGATGCATCTCGGTCAGCGCGGCCTGCTTGTCAGTAACATTACGCAGGCCGAAGCTGATGATGATGCAATCAAAGCTGTTATCGGCCAGTGGTAGATGTTCGGCGTTAGCCTGCAATAGTTCCACTCCCGCGGTAATGCCCTGGTCTAGTAACCGGTCCCGACCCTGCTCGAGCATGCTGCGATTAATGTCTGACATCACCACCCGGCCAGTGGGGCCAGCCCGCCGCACTAGCAACCGGGTTAAGTCGCCGGTACCGGCGGCAAGGTCGAGCACCTGTTCGCCGCTACGAACGCCGCACAATCCGGTGGCAAATCGTTTCCAGACCCGGTGGAGCCCAAGCGACATGAGGTCGTTCATTACATCGTATTTACTTGACACTGAGTCAAACACTTCCCGCACTCGATCTGCCTTCTGGTCAATCGGCACCTGGCTGTAGCCAAACGGGGTGGTCTGCGAGTCGTCATCTGTCATGGTGCGGTTCTCGGGGTTTTTAAAGAATGTAGCGGCTCAGGTCCTCATCAACCGCCAGCTCATGCAGCTGCTCATCGACATAGGAGGCGTCGACGACCACTGCCTGATCGGGCTTGTCGGGCGCTTCAAAAGAGACTTTTTCAAGCAGCCGTTCGATCAAAGTATGCAAGCGCCTGGCACCAATGTTTTCGGTCGACTCATTAACGTCAAACGCGGTCTGGGCGAGTCGTTTGACGCCATCCTCAGTGAACTGAACGACGGTATCTTCGGTAGCGAGCATGGCTCTGGCCTGCTCAGTCAGCGAGGCATCGGGCTCGACCAGAATTCGCTCAAAATCCTCAACCCGCAGTGCTTGTAACTCGACCCGGATCGGCAGTCGTCCCTGCAATTCAGGGATTAGATCGGACGGCTTGGCGAGGTGAAATGCGCCGGACGCGATAAACAGAATGTGATCGGTTTTAATCGGGCCGTGCTTGGTGGTAACGGTACAGCCCTCTACCAACGGTAGCAGGTCCCGCTGCACGCCCTCGCGAGAAACCTCACCGCCGCCACGGGTATCGCTGCGCTGAGTGACCTTATCGATTTCGTCGAGAAAAATTATTCCGTTTTGTTCGGTGTTTTCGACGGCGCGGCGCTTGATTTCATCGCTATCGATTAACTGCGCAGCTTCTTCTTCAGTGAGTAGTCGCAGCGCTTCTTCGACCCGCACCCGGCGGGCTTGTGGGCGATTGTTAGACAGGTTCTGGAACATGCCCTGCAGTTGTTGGGTCATCTCTTCCATGCCGGGTGGGGCCATGATTTCAACACCGACCGATGGTCCACTGAGTTCAACTTCAATAATTTTGTCGTTGAGAGTGCCTTCACGCAGTTTCTTACGAAATTTCTGCCGGGTTTCCTGGTCTCGGTCGAGCGCCTGTCCCTGGTCTGAACTGGACTGGTCGTCGCCCACTTTACGCGGGGGTGGCAACAAAATGTCGAGAATCCGTTCTTCAGCGAGGTCTTCTGCCTGGCGGCGAACTTTTTTTACGGCCTCTTCACGGGTCAGTTTGATGGCGACGTCGGCCAGGTCGCGAATAATGGAATCAACGTCGCGACCAACGTAGCCAACTTCAGTAAATTTGGTTGCCTCGATTTTGATAAAGGGTGCGCCACAGAGTTTTGCCAGGCGACGGGCAATTTCGGTCTTACCAACGCCAGTCGGGCCGATCATAAGAATGTTTTTCGGCGTGACCTCAACGCGCAACTCTTCGTTCAACTGCATTCTGCGCCAGCGGTTCCGCAGGGCGACAGCCACTGCGCGTTTGGCGTCATCCTGGCCGATGATATGTTTGTCCAGCTCACGAACAATTTCCCGCGGGGTCATCGACGAGGCGAGGGAGGTTAGCGCTGGCTGGTTGTCACTGGCGTTCATTTGGTACCTCTGTTTGCGCCGGTATCGAGTTCTTCGATCGTACGGTTATGATTGGTGTAGATGCAAATCTCTGCGGCGATTTCGAGGCTGCGTTCAACAATCTGCCTCGCGTCAAGCGCTTCGTTGTCGAGCAGTCCCATCGCTGCTGCCTGTGCAAAGGGCCCGCCGGAGCCGATGGCGATCATGCCGTTTTCCGGCTCAATGACATCGCCGTTGCCAGATATAACCAGTGATGCGGTTGTATCCGCCACCACCAGCAGTGCTTCGAGGCGGCGCAACATTTTGTCGGTGCGCCAGTCTTTAGCCAGTTCAACGGCGGCGCGGGTCAAATTGCCGGAATGCTTCTCCAGCTTGGCATCGAATAACTCAAACAGAGTAAATGCATCGGCCGTGCCACCGGCGAACCCGGCGAGCACCTTGTTGTGGTGCAGGCGGCGGACTTTACGGGCGTTGCCCTTCATGATGGTGTTGCCCAGTGTTACCTGGCCATCACCGCCAATAACTACTTTATTGCCGCGCCGGACTGACAAAATGGTGGTGCCGCGGAATTGTTCCAAATTTACTGCTCCAAAAATAGGGGTGTCGGCTGCTGCACTGGCACCGGGCAAATAAGTTTTAGGGGCGCCATTTTACCCTAGCGAAGACGGTTGAAGTCGGTGGTAGGCGGCGCAGCGCAAAATGTTGGTCTGGCGTCGGCGTGGCCTGGTTGGCGTTACTCGGGCAGCTTCTTTTTTTTCTTTGCCCGCGGATGGCTCTGATCGTAGACCTTTGCCAGGTGTTGATAATCAAGATGGGTATAGATTTGAGTGGTCGCAAGGTTGGCGTGGCCTAGCAGTTCCTGTACCGCCCGCAGGTCGCCGCTTGATTCCAGCATATGGCTGGCAAAGGAGTGGCGCAGCATGTGTGGGTGCAGGGGCTGGCGTAATCCCTGCTTTTTCGACCAGTGACGTAGCCGACTCTGAATGGCGCGCCGGCTAATGCGGGTGCCGCGTTGGCTGACGAAAATGGCCTGTTCGTTATCGTCAGCCAGTTGTGGCCTGGCTTTATACCAGCGTTGTAGGGCCAAAATTGCCTTGCTGCCCACGGGCAGTATTCGTTGCCGATTACTTTTGCCGACTACGTTGACAGAGGCTGTAGCCATATCTATATCGGTTAAGTCGAGCTGTTGGAGCTCACTGAGCCGTAACCCTGACGAGTAAAACAGCTCCATCATCGCGCGGTCACGAAGTTGTAGCGGATCACTGAACTCCCCGTCGAGCAGTTGCGAGGCCTGGTCAACGTCCAGCGTGGTGGGCAGTTTCTGTACCGATTTAGGGGCCGAAATTTTGTGAGCAGGGTTGTGTTGGCAGAGTCCTTCTCGCGCAAGATAGTTGTATAGCCCGCGAAGTGCTGACAGGCAGCGGCCAATGGTTTTACCGCTTAATCCCCGACGGTGTTGCCAGGCGACGAGTCCGCGCACCTGTTGAGCGGTTATCTGTGGCCAGTTGGTTAGCTCCTGCTGATCAAGGTACTGGACCACCCGCGTAAGGTCGCGGCGATAGCTTTCGCAAGTTCTGGGGGAGTAGTTTTTTTCGTAGGCGAGATGGTGCAGGTAAGTGGCGACTTGCTGATGAGCAATTTGTTCCACTGGTTAGCAGCAACAGCCCTAGTCGCTGTCAGCCCAGTGATGGCTGAGCAAGGCGCCAAACAGCTCGGCGATCTGGGTAAGCAAACTGGTGCCCAGATCGCCTCTGAACCGCTCCTCGTCGTAGCTGGCCAATAGTAAATGGCCGCCATTTTTCCTGTCGCCAACTGACAGGATCGCCACCGATGCGACGTCGCTGGCCTGTTCCCCAAATAGATCGATGAGATCCATCTGTGCAGGCGGAGTGCCTAAATAGGGCGTCTTAATGCTGTCAGGTAACGCGTCAGCATCCGGGTCGTGCAGGGTGTGCACCGGACTCGGCCACTGGTCACCGGTGCGAGCAGGTAACTGGATAGCCACTGCGTCCACCGAAAAATTATCCGCTAATTGATCGCACAGCGTTTGTAACAGCTCCTTCAGCGACCCGCTTTTAGCCAGAGCAATGGCCAGAGTGCCAATGCGGTCATAAACCGCCTGGTTGGTATCTGCATTGTCGATAAGTTGCTGCATTTTCCCCTGGAGCTGGCGATAGCGTTCGCGCTGCACGTCTAACTGACGTTCAACCAGTGAGATACTGCCACGTTCCCCATGGGGGATTTTCAGCTCGCTGACCAGCTGAAGGTGGCGCAGAAAAAAATCGGGGTGGTCGGTCAGATAGCTGGCCACCATCTGTTCGTCGATGTCGGCGGAGGTTTTCTCTGGTTCGTTCATGATGTGTTTAAGACTCGATAGTTCCGTCGTATACGTGTGTCGCCGGTCCGGCCATTCTAACTGTTGTACCGTCCCATTCAATCTGCAATCTGCCGCCGCGTAGTTCAATGGCTATTTTACGGTCGGTTAACCCCCAGCGGTTAGCGATTATCGCAGCCGCACAAGCGCCGGTACCACAGGCCAGTGTTTCGCCCACGCCACGCTCAAATACTCGTAGACGGATCTGCTGGCGATTGACTACCTGCATGAAACCGACATTAACGCCATTGGGGAAATCTGGGTGTTTGCTGATCAGCGGCCCGAGTTTGTTGACGGGCGCCCGGTCAACATCGTCTACCAACAGCACCGCATGGGGGTTGCCAATGGCCACGGCGCCGATGGTGAAGGACTCATCGTCGACCTGTAGCGGGTACTCAAGAAGTTCAGCGGTTGCCATAAACGGGATCTGCTCGGGGGCAAACTGAGCCTCGCCCATATCCACCTCAACATCACCGTTATCCAGCAGTTTGGGGTAATAGAGGCCGGCAACCGTCTCTACACAGAGGGCGGTATTACGAGTTAGTCCCTGGTCGAAAACAAACCGGGCGAAACAGCGCAATCCGTTACCGCACTGTTCCACTTCGCCGCCGTCGGCATTAAAAATCCGGTACGAAAAGTCGGCTCCGGCAGCGCTGCCCGTTGCCGGTTCGATCACTAGCAGCTGGTCAAAGCCGATACCGCGGTGGCGGTCGGCCCAGGCGACGA
This sequence comes from Gammaproteobacteria bacterium, assembly GCA_003645395.1. GTDB lineage: Bacteria > Pseudomonadota > Gammaproteobacteria > Immundisolibacterales > Immundisolibacteraceae > QNFC01. The sequence goes on along the minus strand of QNFC01000052.1, from coordinate 3,624 downwards.
TCTGGTCGGTCACTGGCTGCCAGTGGCGATCCAGGTTGTTGATCACCATAAAGTCATTGCCGAGGCCGTGCATTTTGCTGAAGGCAGTCATAGTTAATTAAGGAAGCTCTGATTAAGTCTGAATGAAGTAGCTGATGATTCGGGGTACTCAGATTCAAGGCGTAAAGTGCAGGTAATAGCGGCCCTATTGCGAAACTTTACAACGAAGAAGATCAGCGTTCCGAGCGCCAGATACGATTTCATGACTTGATCAGAACTTCCTTAACCAGTTTGGTCGCTAAGTGCCTGGCCACCGGCCCAGTCGCGGGCGAATTGCCAGGCGGTGCGGCCACTGCGAGACCCACGGGTCAAGGCCCAGCGCAGAGCTAACTCCCGTGCCTCTGGCAGTTGATCACCGAGGCCATAGTGATCTAACCAGTGCTGCACAATCTGCAAATATTCCTGCTGGTCGAAGGGGTGAAAGGCCAGCCAGAGGCCAAAGCGGTCCGACAGAGAAATGCGTTCCTCCACGCCTTCGCCAAAATGAATCTCGCCGTCCTCGTGCCGAGTAGCCAGATTGTCGCTTTGTGGCTCGGGCATCAGGTGGCGGCGATTGGAGGTTGCGCATACCAGCAGGTTGTCCAGGCTTACCGTTAGAGAACCGTCGAGCACCACTTTCAACGCTTTGTAACCGGCGTCACCGCTTTCGAAAGAAAGGTCATCGCAAAACAGCAGGAATTTTTCCGACCGCTCACTGACCATGCGTAGAATTTCGGGTAGTTGCAGCAGATCATTACGGTCTATTTCGATGAGCCGCAATCCATCATCGCCGAACTCATTTAAGAGTGCTTTTAGTAACGATGATTTTCCCGTGCCTCGGCTGCCCCACAGCAAAATGTTATTGGCCGGAAGCCCCGCCATGAACTGGCGTACATTGCGGCTGACCGCCTTTTTTTGTCGATCAATGCCGATCAGATCGGCCAGACGAATGGAGTCTATTTGCTCAAGGGGCTGCAACCAGCCACGCTCTCCCCGCCGGTGCCAGCGAAAAGCTAACGCATTCTGCCATTCGGTGGGTGGTATCGGCTCGGGGAGCAGCTGCTCAGCACGGGTCAGCAGGCTATTTAATCGGTCTAGCAGCGAGGTGAGGTTTTCGTCCATCAATACAAATCTTCAAGAGCTGGGAAAGCCGAAAATTGTACACTAGGCTCCCGTTTGATAGCCCTGCTGAGAACCGTGATGAAACTCGAAGAGTACTGCAATGCCGCAACGCAGATTGCGGTGGCTGCTGGTCAACAGATACTGGAAGTCTACGGCGACGAATTTGCGGTGGAATATAAGGCCGATGAATCGCCGCTGACCCTGGCAGATCAACGTTCTCATGATGTCATTGTTGCCGGGCTGCAGGCGTTGGGCACCGGTTTGCCAATTTTATCTGAAGAAGGCGACATGCCCGATTTTGCCAGTCGTAGCCAATGGTCACAGTATTGGTTGCTGGACCCACTGGACGGCACCAAGGAGTTTGTTAAACGTAACGGCGAATTTACCGTCAATATTGCACTGGTTGATGCGGGGGTTCCGGTGCTTGGTGTCGTTTATGTTCCGGTTACCGGGGTGACCTACTTTGCCTGGGCTGGCGGTGGCAGTTGGCGGCAGGAGAGCGGGGAAACGCCGGAAAAAATTACTGTGCGCCAAGCTGCGCCGGACGGCTGCTTGGCGGTAGTCTGTAGTCGCTCGCATCGAGGGGCCCGGCTGGAAGCATTGCTGCAGCGGTTGGGTAACTACGAAGCTGTGCCGATGGGTAGTTCGTTGAAACTCTGCCTGGTTGCTGAAGGACTGGCTGATTTTTATCCACGCCTTGGTCCGACCTCTGAGTGGGATACCGCCGCCGCTCACGCAGTGGTGCTTGAAGCCGGAGGACAGGTGACAGACCTGCAGCGTCTGCCGCTACTTTATAACCAGAAAGAATCCCTGCTTAATCCCGAGTTTCTGGTGATGCCAGCAGGGCATCCCGACTGGTTGCCTGATTTTGACAACCTCTGAGAGCAGCTATGTAGGTAGGTGAGTGATATCTGCAGAGCACCATTACTCGCCAACATGGAGCCAGCCGTCCAGCGTAGCTCGCAACTCTTCCAGTCCGATGGGCTGAGTCGCCGAAAATAGTTGAGTGCTGGTATCAATGCCCAGGCTGGTTAGCTGTTTGCGTACTTCGCGTAGGGTATTTGCCCGCTGGTTGCTGCCAAGCTTATCGGCCTTGCTGAGGAGCACGTGCAGCGGTAATGATCCGGCGACGGCCCAATCAATAATTTGCTGATCAGAACGACCAAAAGGGTGACGTGAATCCATAATTAACACGATACCGCTGAGTATTTGTCGATTGGACAGATAGTTGTCGATCAACTCATACCATTGTCGTTTGACGCTCTCCGGCACTTTGGCATAGCCATAACCTGGCAGGTCAACCAGAGCGCGCTGCTCATCCATACGAAAGAAATTCAGATGCTGGGTGCGCCCCGGCGTTTTGCTGGTTCTGGCCAGGCTACGGCGCCCGGTGAGCGCGTTGATAGCGCTTGATTTGCCTGCGTTGGAGCGACCGGCAAACGCCACTTCGTAGCCTTGCTCGGGGGGCAGCTGCTTGATCGCGGCGACGCTGATTTCGAATTTTGCCTGGTTATAAAAGTTCGACATGGGATAACCGGTTGCTACTGTTTTAGTGAGTTGTGCAGGGTTTTAGTTAAGGTGCCTCTGCTAGAATACGCCGCTGTATCGGCGGCCGGCAACCAGTGAGTTGCGGTCGCCCCTAAAATGGGCCGGTGGCACCTGGCCGAATATTTTCAAAAGCGTTTAGGAGTATTTGATGGCTGTTTCTCGAGCACGTGGGCGTTTCTCTGTTATCTGGTTAGTGTGTCTGCTGGTTGGGACGCTGACGAATGTGGCGCAAGCGAGCGAAGTCTCGACAGACGGCATCTTAATGGGCGATGCTGACTCAGGTAAGGCTAAATCCCAGGCTTGTGCCGCGTGTCACGGTGCGGATGGAAACAGTGCTGTCGGTATCTGGCCTAAAATCGCTGGTCAGAGCGAAAACTACCTGCGTGCGCAAATCACCGCATTCCGAGATGGTACGCGTAGTGACCCGAGTATGCAGCCAATGGTTTCCGGCCTCTCTGATCAGGATGTTGCAGACCTGGCGGCTTATTTTTCCGGTCAGGTAGTGGTCAGTGGTCAGGCGGACCCGCAACTGGTTCAACTTGGCGCGTTAGTTTATCGCGGTGGCAACAGTGAAACTGCAGTACCCGCCTGTAGCGGTTGCCACCTGCCAGACGGTTCGGGTAACAATCAGGCGGCCTGGCCAGCGCTTAAGGGCCAGCACCCCGAATACGTTGAAAAGCAGTTACAGGCCTATGCGTCCGGTACGCGTGCCACCGATCCGGCGTCGATGATGCGGGAAGTTGCCCAACGCCTTAGTGACCAGGAAATTAAGGCAGTGGCACAGTTTATTACTGGATTGCAATAAACTCAGATTGCGACTGACCGGCTGCATATTGCTGGGTCTGAGTAAGCGGCTGAATCTATACCAACAGATAAACTGGGATGCTGAGAATGTTAAAACGATTAGCGATATTTAGTTCACTGGTAATGCTGTTT
>QNFC01000051.1 GCA_003645395.1 Gammaproteobacteria bacterium | reverse complement strand
CGCCACCGAATAGAATTCACCCACACTGTTGTCACCGGTGAGCATCACACTGGGGTACTTCCAGGTAATCGCCGAGCCGGTTTCGACCTGGGTCCAGGAAATTTTGGAGCGATCACCGCGGCAATCACCACGCTTGGTGACGAAGTTGTAAATACCGCCCTTGCCCTCTTTGTCACCGGGGTACCAGTTCTGCACAGTGGAGTATTTGATCTGCGCATCTTCCATAGCGACCAGCTCAACCACGGCTGCGTGGAGCTGATTCTCGTCGCGCATCGGGGCGGTGCAGCCTTCCAGATAGCTCACGTGGGAGCTTTCATCGGCAATAATCAGGGTGCGTTCAAACTGGCCAGTGTTGAGGGCATTAATGCGGAAATAGGTGGACAGCTCCATCGGGCAGCGCACCCCTTTGGGGATATAAACAAACGAACCATCAGAAAACACCGCAGCGTTCAACGCCGCATAAAAGTTATCCGCTACCGGCACCACGCTGCCGAGGTACTTCTTCACCAGGTCCGGATGTTCGTGCACTGCTTCCGAAAATGGACAGAAAATCACTCCCTCCTCGGCGAGCTTGCCCTTAAAGGTCGTGGCGACCGATACGCTATCGAAAACTGCATCGACTGCCACGCCCGCTAGTGCGGCCCGTTCGTGTAGCGGAATGCCGAGTTTTTCGTAAGTTTCTAATAGTTCAGGATCAACATCCGCCAGGCTCTGCGGTTTGTCTGAATCCGCTTTCGGGGCGGAAAAATAGCTGATCGACTTAAAATCGATTGCCGGATAGTGAACATGCGCCCACTCCGGCACTTCCATCTGCTGCCAGATCTTGAATGCCTGCAGACGCCACTCGAGCATGTATTCCGGTTCATTCTTCTTCGCCGAAATAGCACGCACGACATTTTCATCGAGTCCGGGCGGAAAGGTATCCTGCTCGATATCGGTGACAAAACCGTGCTCATATTCTCGACTAATATACCGGTCGATATCTTCTGATTCAGTCGCCATAACTACTACTCTCTACTTTTGATTCTTTCAATTCAGGAGAAGTTCAAAAACCAGAAACAACCTTAAATAATATTGATGGAAGATTGTTTTAATGAAATTTTTGATATTGATTTAACGTCAGCATTCGACACATAAAGTAGCTGCTGTTCAGCCGGTTGCAACAGTTCGGTCAAACTCACTCGCTGCAGCGCATCGGCCACCACACGGCTGATTTTTTGCCAGTTCACTTTTACGTTACAGCTCTCTTCCTGATCACAATGCCCTTCATCGGTACTGCATTCGGTTAACCCCAGCGGACCATCTACAGCCTGAATAATGTCGGCCACCGATATTTTCTCCGGTGCCCGCCCCAGGCGATATCCTCCCTGCTGTCCCCGCAGCGACTCCACCAGACCAGCCCGCGTAAACATTTTTAGCAGCTTGGCAACCGTCGGCTGGGCAACGCCGATAGCCTCCGCCAGATCGGCGGTACTGACAAACTCTTCGCCGTGGGCAGCAAGACCACCCATCACCAGGGTGCCATAATCGGTCAACTTACTGATTTTCAGCATAACGAATCAATTTCTAACTAGAGGCTGGAGAGCGGCAGCAGGCTCTGCTGCACCCACCAGAATCACAAACTGGAATCTAACAACAGCCTGCAGCAAAGAGCAAAGAGGACTATTCTAGTGCTATACGTTATCAGACCGCAATTCCGGTTTCTGGGTTCACCGTCCCGCAAGCGCCCTAAATCTTTATAACTGAAGACAATTGTTACTGGCTGAAACCCCTGACAATCCAGTAAACTTCGCGCTTCTCGATTCCGGGATCAACCTGAAACTGTTTAAGGAAACACATTTAGATGGCCATTGAACGCACCCTCTCTATCATCAAACCCGACGCGGTAAGCAAAAACCACATTGGTGATATCTATGCTCGTTTTGAAAAAGCTGGCCTGAAAATTATTGCTACCAAAATGCTCCACCTTAGCGATAAGCAGGCGGGACAGTTCTATGCAGTCCATGCTGAGCGCCCTTTCTATAAAGACCTGGTTGGGTTCATGACATCTGGCCCAGTGATGGTTACCGCCCTCGAAGGCGAAAATGCCGTCACTGCCCACCGCGACCTGATGGGTGCCACCAACCCGGCCGAAGCCGCCGCCGGGACTATTCGTGCAGACTTTGCCACCAGCATTGACGAAAATGCCTGTCACGGTTCCGACGCTACAGATACCGCTGCTAACGAAATCAAGTTCTTTTTTAGCGACCTCGAAATCTGTCCGCGCACCCGGTAATGTAATCAGCATCGTGAGCATTAACCGCATCAATCTGTTAGGGCTTAATCTGAAAGGCCTCGAAACGTTTTTCGCCGACATGGGTGAAAAGCGTTTTCGGGCGGCTCAGGTGCTGCAATGGCTTCATCATTTTGGCGTTGATGATCTGAATGCGATGACCAATATCAGCAAATCTTTACGCGCGACCATTGCCGAGCAAGCGATGATTGCTGGTCCTGAGGTTGTCTCCGACCATACGGCCAGCGACGGCACCCGCAAATGGGTGTTACGTATGGCCGGTGGTAGCGATATTGAGACGGTTTTTATCCCGGACGGCAATCGCGGCACGCTCTGCATTTCGTCGCAGGTAGGTTGTCAGCTTAATTGCACTTTCTGCTCCACCGCCCGGCAGGGGTTTAATCGTAATCTATCGACGGCCGAAATTATCGGACAGGTATGGACTGCGCGGCGTTTGTTGGACCAACCCGATACCCGCCCGCAAGCAGTCACCAATGTTGTATTCATGGGTATGGGTGAACCCCTGCTTAATCTCAGCGCGGTCACCGATGCTATCGATATCATGCTCGATGACCACGGCTATGGATTGTCACGGCGACGTGTAACGGTGAGCACGGCGGGTGTGATTCCGGCGTTTGCCGCCTTACGTGAGCGGGTTCCCGTGAGCTTGGCGGTATCGCTGCACGCGCCAACCGATGAGCTGCGTAACCAGCTAGTACCATTGAATCGAAAATATCCGATCGCCCAGTTACTTGCCGCATGTAAAACGTATGTCGCCGAGGAGTCTCGTCAGAAGGTCACTTTCGAGTACGCGATGCTCCGTGGCATCAACGACCAGCCCTCTCACGCCCGCACGCTCGCAAAATTGCTACAAAAAGTGCCTGCCAAGATCAACTTGATTCCCTTCAACCCCTTTCCGGACGCACCCTACCAGCGGTCCGATGATGAAACCATTCTGCGCTTTCAGCAGATTTTGATCACCGCAGGACTCATCACCACCATCCGCCGCACTCGGGGTGATGATATCGATGCTGCCTGCGGACAACTAGTGGGCAAAGTGGTCCCCCGTCAACGTCGCCACAATAGCCTAGAACTGCGCCAGGGAGTGCACGCGTGAAATCTGCCACCGGGTATTTGGAATTATTAGTGTTGAGCCTGCTGATTGGCGCCTTCATTGGCGGCTGTGCTAGCTCTGGATCAACGCAGTCAACAAACACGGGCGGTGGTAATAGCAGCACCTCTGCTTTTGGTAACAAAAACGTTCCGAAAGTCTGTAGTAAGCCCGTCTCTGATGTAAACACTGACCTGGCTGAAAAACAGGAACTAGGGGATATTCACTTGCAGCTAGGTGTGGGCTATATGATGCAGGACAAACTGGATACCGCCCTGGCCGAAATAAATGAGGCAATTGAACTGATGCCCTCATCGGCTACCGCATATTCAGCATTAGCCCTGCTCGAAATCCGGATGAATCGTATTGATGATGCTCGCAAGAGCTACAAACGCGCACTACGACTGGAGCCAGGCGACCCAGAACTCAATAACAACTATGGCCATTTTTTATGTCAGCAAGGCGAGTACCTGGCGGCCGATAAACGTTTCCAATGCGCTTTAGCGAACCCACTGTATAAAACCCCCTGGCGAGCCTATTACAATGGCGGCATCTGTGCGCTCAAAGCAGGTGAGTTAAAACAGGCTGACATCTACCTGCGCACGACCCGTCAGTTACGGCCTGACCTGCCACAGACGCTATACTACCTTGCCGACCTCTCTTATCAACGGGGTGGCAATCTGCAGGCTGCAGACTATCTAAAGCGCTACCATGAAAGCGTGACCCCTGAGGCCGAAAGCCTTTGGCTGGGAGTTCAGATCGCCCGTAAGCTTAACGACCAGGACATGGAGGCAAGCTATACCATGTCATTGAAAAACCTGTTCCCCGACTCGGACCAGGCACAGATGCTTTACACCCAATGACCCAATCAGAATTATTGTCAACAGAGAGCGAACCCACCCCCTTAAACAGCCTTGGGAAATTGCTCCTTGCCGCCCGCGAGGAACGCAAAATCTCGGTGCAGGAAATCGCAGATTCCTTAAATTTGACGACACAAAAAATTGAAGCTCTCGAACAGGACAATTACGACCTTTTCCCTGGACGTACCTATGTGCGCGGTTCCCTTATTGGTTATGCCCGTTACGTATCGATCGATCCCAGCATAATAAAAGAACGCCTGGCCGAAACATTTCCAGAGCCCCAACACTCTCGGTCAAATTTTAAGCCAATAAAATTAAGCACTGCCAGCGATGGGCCGGGTAAAAAAATAAAGGCTGGCCTGGTAATGCTTATCCTGGCAGCCGTCGTGTTCGCTGCCTACAACATCTATCTCGATCAGCTCGATCACTCACTGACGGATCCAGTACTGCCCACCTCCGGAGAAGACAGGACTGATGTTTCTAGCGCCCAGAGCGGTACGCTGGCACCAATCCCCGAAAACGACCCGCTGTCGACACAGACATCCACGACAGTTCGAACTGAAATCCTCCAGACTCGTAGCCCTGCTGGCAGGACGACAATCAGTACACCATTGTCAGCTCAAGCTGGAACAGACAGCAACAGCGTAGACTCTGCGAGTGCAGCGGCTAATGAGCCGGTTACCGGTGAAATAGTTTTGAAATTTAACGGATCCAGTTGGGCAGATATCCGCGCCAGTGATGGCAGCAAGTTACTGTATAACCTGCAGCCCGCTGGTAGTGAGATAACTCTTTCCGCTCAACTACCAATAAAAGTTTTCCTTGGTAACGCACCGGAAGTATCTGTTTTTTACAATGGTGAACTTTACGAGCACCCAATCCGCGGCCGTCTCTCTCAGTTCACACTCGACAGTTCTGCTGTTAACGGGGCCGACACCCCCGACTAATAACTTCGATCTCGTTGCAGCGAAGCACCCATTTACATTTCCCAAACAGACGCCCCCTACCCTCTAATGAGCAATAAATTACAAGCCATTCGCGGAATGAACGATATTCTCCCGCAGGATATTTGCTATTGGCAGCTGCTTGAGAAGACGGCGCAACAACTATTTAGCCGTTATGGCTTTGGCGAAATACGCTTGCCGCTGCTGGAAAAAACCGAACTTTTTGCACGAAGCATCGGAGTCTCCACCGACATCGTCGAAAAGGAGATGTATACCTTCGACGATCGAAACGGCGACAGCCTGACTCTGCGCCCAGAGGGCACCGCCAGCGTGGTGCGCGCGGGTATCGAACGTGGACTGCTGCACAACAAAATTAGCAAGCTCTGGTATTCCGGACCGATGTTCCGTCACGAAAGGCCACAGAAAGGTCGTTATCGTCAGTTTCATCAGATAGGGGCCGAGTGTTTTGGTCTGCCCGGTCCGGCTATTGATGCCGAATTAATTATGCTCACTGGCCAACTTTGGGACGAGCTTGGCATAACCGCCGTTGAGCTGCAGGTCAATACGCTGGGCGATAGCGATAGCCGCGTTGCTTATCGTTCGGCCCTGGTGGAGTATTTGCAGGATTACCGCGACCAGCTTGACGACGACAGTCAACGTCGCCTGCTAACCAATCCTCTGCGAATTCTCGACAGCAAAAATAGCGATACCCAGGCATTACTGGCTAATGCTCCGAGCCTGCTTGATTCAGTCGATGCGGAATCATCCAACCATTTCCAGGCCCTGCAAATAATGCTTGATGCACAGGGCATGTCCTATAAGGTAAATGACCGCCTGGTCCGCGGGCTCGATTACTACAACCGTACTGTCTTTGAATGGGTCACCGACCAGCTCGGTGCTCAGGGCACTGTCTGCGCTGGCGGGCGCTACGATGGGCTGGTTGAGCAACTTGGCGGTCGCGCTACCCCTGCGGTCGGTTTCGCAATGGGTGAAGAGCGCCTGGTTGAACTACTAAAACAGCAACGGGCACCTGAACCCCTGACCCATGTTCAATTTATTTATCTTGATGATAGCGCTCTTCTGCCGGCACTCGCACTCGCCCAGGCCTGTCGCGCCCAATTGCACAACATGCGGGTAGAGATAGACCACCAAAGCGGAAACCCCGGAAAAAAACTGAACCGCGCCGATAAAGCCGGCGTTGACATCGCCCTTATCATTGGCGGAGATGAAGTCGATAATCAGACGATCAGTGTAAAATTTTTGCGTAACAGCAAACCCCAACAGCAGATCGCTCAAGACCAGCTTATTGAGTTTTTACGACCCTTTTCCCACGCCGTTTCAACTGCCCAAAACGGGCCGGATGACCAAAACAATGACTGACTACGCAAACGATGAAGAACAGCTCGATGCCCTGAAAAGCTGGTGGGCCACGAACGGCCAGACCGTGATCATCAGCGGATTGGTAGGCATTTCATTAGTGATTGGTGGCAATTATTATCTCAACTCCCGCAATGAAACCCTGCAAACCGCGTCGATGTACTACCAAGAGCAGTATGCCAATCCTGCTGGGGACGAAGCCAGCACAGCTGCTGCCGTTTCCCTGGTTGACGAATATGCCAATACTCCTTATGCCAGCCTCGCCAGCCTGGCCGATGCAAAGCAGCTGGTCGCCGCCGAGAACCTGGACGAAGCTGCAGAGAGACTACAGTGGGTGATCGACAACACCGATCAACCTGCTTTTCAGGCGCAGGCCCAGCTGCGTTTAACTCGCGTATTGCTTGCCCAGGAAAAACATGACGAAGCCCTGAAAGTCGTCGAGGCTATCGAAACCAATAGTTATAGCGCCAGCAAAGAAGAGCTAAAAGGCGATATAGCGGTCGCCAAGGGCGATCTTGATGCCGCCCGTAACGCCTATCAAGGCGCATTGACACTGGTCGACCCCGCCACCCCGCAACACCAGGCGATTATCCAATTAAAACTGGATGGCCTCGGAAGCTACTGATGTACAGATTCTTACTCACTGCAGCCTGCGGGTTGTTTTTAACCGGTTGCGGTAACTTTTCTCGAGATATGACCGAACGGGCCAACGATACTAGCGGCTGGATTTCAGAACAACTTTCGGGCACTGGTAAGGCTAAGGATCCCGCTGAACTGGTTGAGTTTGAGCCACTGTTCAAGCCTGAGAAAATATGGAGCAAATCACTCAGCGACGGCGGCGGACGAGCCTTCCCACGACCGGTTCCAGCTTATTACGACGACCAGGTCACGGTGGTTACAAACCGTCGTCGTGGCCTGGTGTCGTGGGATTATAAAACTCACAAAAAGCTCTGGAAGACTGAGTTAGAAGATAAAATTCTTGGTGGCGTAGGCATGGACGAATGGCACGTTTTTGTTGCCACCCGGAATGCCGATCTAATGGCTTTCAGTCGAGAGACCGGTGAGCTACTTTGGCAACAACAGATGCCCAGTGAAGTACTCGTGCCGCCGGTATCAAATTCATCGGTAGTTGTGGTGGCGACCTCCGACGGCAAACTACTCGGTTTGAACGCCAACGACGGCCAGCAGAAATGGATGATCGAACACGAAGTGCCGACACTATCGTTACGCGGTGGCAGTGCACCACTGATCATTGATGACATGGTGGTTAAGGGCTTTGCGGATGGCCGAATGACGGCAGTTGACGTCAACAACGGGTTCGAAACCTGGGAGACGTCAATAGGATTGTCACGCGGTCGCAGTGAACTTGAGCGTATGGTCGATGCCGATAGTACGCCCGTGGCAGAAAGTGGGGTGATTTTTGGCTCAGCTTATCAGGGCCGAGTGGTTGCCATCGGGCAATATTCCGGTGAAGTTCTATGGTCACGCAGTGTTTCCAGCTATTCAGGCCTGACACTTGACCTGTTTAACGTCTACCTGACAGACGAAGAAGACACGATTTGGGCGCTCGATCGTAAAACCGGCGCAACGACCTGGAAACAGGAGGCGCTAACCGCGCGGCGCATCGGTGGGCCAGTGGTAGTGGATGGATACGTGGTGGTTGCCGATTTTGACGGCTACCTGCATTGGATGAATCGTGATGACGGCACCTTTGTTGCTCGTTCACGACCCACTCGGGAAGCCACTTCGGCGCCGTTAACTGTTATAGGTAATGAGCTTTTCCTGTTCGATCATGATGGCAAGCTGGTCATACTCCGTGCCTCCGCTGAGGAGTCCAGTGAAATATCAGATGATCAGCCGAGCGTTCCTGCCCCTTTCTGGGACGGATTCAGTCAGTGAAGCCAGTATGCCGATGATCCCAGTTTTTGCTCTGATTGGGCAGCCCAATGTAGGTAAGTCAACCCTGTTTAATCGGCTCACCCAAACCCGAGATGCTCTCGTGGCTGACCAACCAGGTTTAACCCGCGACCGGATTGTTGGTCAGTGTGACCATGATGGCCGCCCCTATACCGTTGTCGACACCGGCGGCCTCAGCGGCGAGATCGATGGCATCGATAGCCTGATGGGCGAACAGAGCATGCTCGCTGCACGTCAGGCAGACGCCGTGCTATTTCTGGTCGATGGTCGGCGCGGGCTTGATCCCCGTGACGAGGAGATCGCGGCACAGTTACGCCGACTTGGCGTCTCCCTGACTCTGCTAGTTAACAAAACCGAAGGCGTGCTGAGCGATCAGGCACTCGCGCCCTTTCATTTACTTGGATTCAAACACGCTTTTGCCGTCTCCAGTATTCGCGGTGACGGTGTCGATAAATGTATAGCCGCTGTGCTCGCGGAATTCCCGGACGAGGATGAAGATGGGTACGAGTCGGTTGAACAAGCCGACAACCTCGATGAGCTGTCATTAAATAATCCGCAGCACCCACGCGTGGCCCTGATTGGCCGACCCAATGTCGGCAAATCGACCCTGACCAACCAGCTCCTGGGCGAAGTGCGGGTGATTGCTTTTGACCAGCCTGGCACCACCCGCGACAGCATCGCCATCCCGTTGACTTATAAGGGAGAGCCGTGGACCCTGATCGACACCGCAGGTGTCCGTCGTCGCGCTCGCGTCAACGACACGATTGAAAAATTTAGCATCATTAAAACCTTGCGCGCGATTGAAGCCGCCAACTCTGTGGTCGTGCTTGCTGACGCCGGTGAGGGCCTCACTGACCAGGACGTGCGCATCGTCTCTCTCGCCGTCAATCAGGGCCGTGCCCTGGT